>NZ_JBOEFX010000071.1:2271-61850 GCF_050633125.1 Lewinella sp. | reverse complement strand
GGGCTACCATCCAGCGGCCCGAGGCGGTGGTTGGGGAAAGTAGGAATGCCAAAAGCATTGTACACGGGCAAGTGCACAGCATGCTGGTTCACCGCACAGGCCTCCCCCTGCCGATCCGGGTGTTCGATCACAGTGAGGCTGAGGACACCGTTGGAGGAGGAGACGTAGATTTTGCCATCCCGGGCCAGTTGCCCCATGAAAAAGGAGGCAGGGAACCAGGGGTCGAGTGCGCCGTCGAAGACGGCTACAGTGTCTTGGGTGGTCGCAATATCAGGGGCTAGGAGATCGTATTGATAAATATATCCTCGATTGATCAGGTAAAGAAAATGAGAGTCGTGGGAAATGGCTGCTCCGTTACTGGCACCTGCTATCGGAGCAGTAATGCGAACTTGGTTTGATAGAGTGCCTGAACAGCGATCAAAATCATAAATGTCGGCGATGGGCTCTTCATCGATGTAGCGGTTGTTGTAAGTAATAAATCTACTTCCGTCTGGTGTATACAATGCTTGTCCAAAACCTGAGCGAATACTATCACCAATGATTTGATCCTCGTGACGAGTTATCCCTTCAGGATTTACCAAAAACCTCATATATTGATTGCTATCCCAGTATGGCCAAATAATCCACCAATCGCGACCATTAGCATGGCGGCAGGCTGTGAGTTGGCCTCCATGAACCAAATACTCTTCCAATAGTTCATTTTTTATAGTAACATGGCCTTGCCCCTCATTTGCTTCCATATCCAAAATAGAATAATACAACTGCTCTCCTGCCACATCGGATAATTCATCATAATACGTAATATGAGTACTTAGGATAAGGAACTGATTAGGATTCTCAGGAAAAGGGAGTAATAGCGTTCCTTGCGGTATGTCATAACCTCTGTCTAAGGCTCCGGTATACATGGAGTCTCCGTTTAAAATAGGTACGTGGTTAGCGTTAAACAATTCCTTGCCATTAAAATAAAAAAGTAATGCCCCTTCAGTATCACTCATAGACGTATTGTTAACCTCTACTCTATATACGATTTCTTCTTCAGGACCAACGGTAAGCTTATTGTTGTCAAATTTCAATACGGAGATTCCGAAAGAGTCTAGGTCTGCTACTCCACCACCATACCCCAAAAGCCAAGTATTGTCTGGGAATTGAGCATATAGTAGGTTGGTAATAAAAAGTAAAGCGATGCTAAAGCGTAATGATATGTTCATACCCATAGATTAAAAGCCAGAGCAAAGGAAACCTTTGCTCTGGCTGAAACGATCTTGAAAATTTATTTACTGATAACAAGTTTGCGATTCACTTGGGAACCGTCTGCTAGATACAGTCTAAGAAGGTAAATACCTGATACAAGGTTGTCCTGTAGTTGATAATTGCTACCTCTGGAAGCAACTGCCCAAGTTTGGTGCAGTTTACCCGAAAGGTTGTAGAGTTCCACGTTTTGCAATCTATCTAGGTACTCGCCGCTGATTTGGAAATAGTTGCTAGTAGGATTAGGGTAAATTTGCCATGATGAGGGGTTCGTCACGTCGTCTTCTACACCTGATAACTTACTATCAGCAGTGGGCGTATCAGCAGTATCTTCCCTTTGTAGTGCTTGGATACTGATGCAGTTCACTCCTTTGAAGTTGTACTCGCCAATGCCACGCAGCATAGCGCGGGCACGGTGTACAGCGTTGCCGCCTTGGAGGGGGCATTGGTAAGCGATTTGCTCCAGGGTACTGATTTCACTGCTCCCCAGTGCGGGTAATATCCCAGCCCATACCTCCAACTGGATGGCATTGACCGTCTGCTGATTGGCGGTGAAAATATCAGGTGTGGCTAAATTATCATTAGCTGTGATGAGGTTTGTGGCAGCTGCTTCCCGGTTGGTCTTGGCGGTTTGTTGCAAGCTTCTCAGTTGGGTAAGCTCAGTAGCAATGTCCGCATTGGTATCGGCGTAATCCCCCTGCAAGTCGGCCCGTTCGGTATCGGTGGTCGCTTGCAGGTACTGCGTTTCCAGGTTCTTTAAATTTACCAGATGCGTCTTCACGGCATCCAGATGCGCCAAAGCCTGGGTCGTCTGTCCCTGGTGTACGACATTCATTTGCGCGTTCAGGGTCAGGTAACCTGCCAGTAAACTATTATTCTGAGTATTACGGAATTGCTGAAACTGCTGATCTCCCTGCCCATAAGAAGGATTGGCATTGAGCTTGGCTAGCAAGAACTTTCGCCCTTCCCAGTTGTGAAAGCTTTCGTAAGGTGCTCCTTGGTAGGTTGTGCCAGCCAGGAAACGATCCGTTTCTTTGATTAATCCGTTAAAGGGCGGAGGAACGGGTAGACACAAGGTATCCGTAGCACACAAGGCATTATTAGCCGTATTATCTGCAAGAAACCAATCTGCCCCTGGTGCATTCGAGATGCTAGGTGGCCAAAATGGTTGGGTCATAGGTTCACGGATTTTAAAAAGAGATTGTCCTATGATAAATGTAGAAGTGCTAAGATGTTCAGCACCATTTATATAACTGCCTTCCCATCGATTACCTGCGTGACTCTGTGTACCAATAAAAGATGCCTCATTGATTTTTAGCCCAGTATGATGGTCAAAAATCTCGGAGGTTCTCCACTCGGTATCCATACAGTTTTCGGAAAACTCGAAGCCGATGTATCCGCCGTCGGAGCTGTTGCAGCACAGGCGGGTGGTCTCGCAGGCCGTAAAGTGATAACCTACCAGCTCGTTGAAGTCGGTTGAGAATATTCCTACTTGCGTACTGTTTTCGTAGAGGTCGTTGTTATCCGAGTCGTTTAAGCTTATCCCCCGATAAACGCCATCGGTCATTTCTACGGGGTTGTAGAAGGTGATGTCATTGTAGTGGAGGTTGATGTTTCCTATATCCATAATGTCGATTCCGATTCCGGCACCGTGAACATTGATATGGTTATTACGTACCTGAGCCTGTTCGTTGAAGCTGGCCTCGTCTGCTCCGGCGTTGAGCATCCGGAAAGCGGCGCGCTCCTCGTAGGTGGTCGTGTTGGCAGCCAGTGGAGTGAGGGTCAATTGATTGCCCTGTACCGCAAGATAGTTGTTGTCGAGGGTACTCGTGAGGTCAATACAGAAACGGTCTGCGTCGATGGTATTATTGTTAATTTCAAAAACACCAACATCCATTCCATCCGCGCCAAAAACACGAATTCCGGTGTCGGAAATTTGCGACATGGTATTGTTTCGAGCGGAAATACTGCCAGCTTCGATATTTATACCAAAGGGCATTCGCTCCATTTTGGCATCATAAAAGAAGACAAAATCTTTTGTAGAACTAACCCCTGCTACAGAGATGTCCTGCATATCTGCCTGGATAAAAGAGTAGTTACTGTTTGCACTGAAAACACCATGCTGGAGGCCGCGGAAGAAATTCCCCTCTCCATTGAAACTACCCACCATAAGGAAACTCACATTATTGAGGCGAACCCCGGCGTGGGCTTCGCCGCCCATCTGGATACTGTAGTTAGAAGTGCCTAATAGCCCGGTCATCCCATCGAAAAGGTTTTTTTCAATTCCGTTGATACCCACATTGACTGTGCCAGGAGGGTCGTTATTGACCGATCCGATAATATCCAGACCGACGTAGTTGTCGACAAAGTCATTGTCAAAAATATCGAGGGTAGCACCAGGAAAGGCTTGCACCGCAACCTCGGCATCCTCAATGTGAGAATCGTACATTCGTAGCTCGCCTCCGGTTTCTACGGTGATGCCCTGCCACATAAATTCGCAGCCGTGTAATCCGGCTCCCTGACCGTCGGGTTCGTTTACGGAAAACAGCATCAGGCTGGCATTATTCTCTATCACGATCTCTGCATCGGGCAGCATTCGTAGCGCACCGGAAGTAAAGAGTACATCAGACTGAAAACTCTGGGTTAGCACATCCGGTCCAACGATTAGTGTACCACTAATGGTCACACAGTAATTGGTTAAGTCGATGGTGTTGGGAGACAATAGTCCATTTTGAGCTAAAGCTGCCAGTGGGGTGTTTTGCCACAAGGTACCCGTACCCGCTACCACATTGACCGCATTGGGGCCAGTGCAAGGGCATACCAAAGGCGAGAAACAGGCATCTACCGGAAACTTCGGATTGAAAAAGACATCGGTTTCTTCACAGTTATTCATCACTGTATGTTCTACGCTGTACAAGTCGTCCATGGCAGGTTCGGCAATAGGTATCGTCACCGGATTTCCCTGGTATGCTGTGCCATTGATTAGCCAGGAGTGGGTTCCTGTAGCATTGATGGCAGTAAAAGTGACCATTTCCGTAGTACAGTCTTGCACATAGGTAAAACCAGCCTGAATAAGATCACAATCAAGACAAGCTTCAATGAGGATATCTACTTCGGTAGATCGAAATTCATCAAAACATTCGTTCAATACAATATGCTCTACCGTGTAGTTTTCGTCGTTGGTGAGATCGTTGATGGGTATCGTTAATGGATTCCCTTGATACGTTACCTCATTGATGATCCACGAGTGAATACCAGCCGAATTATTGGCCGTGAAGGTTATTGATTCGGCAGTACAATCTGGTGCAAAGGTATAGCCTGTTTGTAAGGGATCGCAATTGTCGCATTCTTCTAACAATACATCTGTCAGGTTCGGATCGTCGATACAGGTACCCAAGGCGACTCCTCCTAGCTGGACAGTAAATCCATCTCCTGCACCAAGTGGGCTGCTGTTCAAATCGAGTACCAGTCGAACTGGTCTACAGTCACCGTTAGGAACTACATTTGTTACAGTGTACTGATTAGAGGTAAAATCTCCATTGCCGAACAAAACTCCGGGCAGAGAAGGCAAGTCCAGGGTCAAGTTTACATCACGTGCTCCGGTGGAAGATCCGGTCAGGCAGATTTGATAATCTATGATAACTCCCTCGTCTTCGCAAGCCGCCAATACGTTGGAAGTAATCGTGAGTTGGTTGTCGCAGTTTTGAATGACGGAGACGTTGTCGATGCCGAAGTCAAGATTAACTGGAAATGTCCACTCTATATCTTGTCCTAAAGCCGCGTTGTTATTGTATGCGATCAAGTAATTAATGGGCACTCCTGTATTATTGGTCCATGTATATGGCCCGAAACGGCTAGGTGTAGTTCCTATTTCAAGGTTTTGCGTAATTAGAAACCCGTCATTTCCTGTCCTGATACAGTAAATATCATTATTACTCTGGCTCGCAGTACAATTGCCGTTGAATATATTGGAGGCACAAGGAGGTAAAAAGCTACCGTAGAATTCCAGGAAGGAATAATCTTGCGCACTATGGAATCGAGAGTGGACGTCGAATTCAAGTGTAATACTACAGCCTGGAAAAATGGGCTGCGTAAGTGGCAGAAATATCGATTCACAGTTTGTACCGTTATTGTTCATTTGATTAGGCACAAAACGACCTACCATATAGGCGTAAAGATTGCCATTTAATTCAGCTCTTATTCCTGGTGTATTTGCTCCGGAAAGATTAGTTCCAAAGGGGTCACATGCTTGTAAGGTTGTTTGAGAAAAAAACAAATTATATCCTCCCGTGCCTGGAAGGGTCATGAAATCCTCAAAATCACTCCAGCCCACAATGTTTTCCTGTTCTCCACAAGCAGGGCCGCTACCTACAATAACCTGCCCATCGGACAATTCAATAGCAATGGTGACAATTGCATCGTCACAGATGCCATCACAGCCGGAAATTGTGTAGCAAACCGTAAAAACCTGGCCGGGAGAAAACCCTCGAATAGAGAACTTTGTATCATCGGGGTCGTCATTGACAACTATGACATTAATCAGAGGATCACAGGCGTATACCTCTACTGTTGCCCCACTGGGTAAGAAGTCATTTCCAGTTATGGTAGCATATTCAATTTCAACACTGTAAACAGGCGTTGGACTACCACTAACGATTAAATCATCAGGAGATAAAAAGATAAGATCGTTTACGGCAACTACGGCACAAGCTGTGGAGCAGGCAGGAATACCACCATCCAGAACTTGATACCCCAATTGGCAGAGAATACCTTTTTCTTCTGTAGATACAAAGCGATTAGCGGTGGCATCCGCCAATTCCGAGACCATCACATAATCTGCATTGTCACAATCGCCATTGAGGTGGCTGAGAACGTTAACGATGAAGCTGTTCTCTGAAGGAAAATCTACCGCGTCATATTCCCCCCATACCGTTGCTTGCTCATTGGTGCCGTAAGCAAACTGGACACTGTTGCAATCGTAGCTGATCTGATTGGGTGATGATAACCCATTGTAGCTATGATCGTCACAACATGCTCCGTTTGTTACTCCTTCTAACAAGTCGTCGTAACCGCTAACGGTATTCCCTTTTAGCTCTCGATCCCAAGCGGTATAAAACCCATTTAAAGGACTGCCATCAGCAGTGATTCGGGAAGCAAAGCCAAGAACATGAAGTGCTTCGTGAAGGACAATTGAATACAAATCATAATCCCCATTCATTACACCAGGATTATTCGGGGGCCCTGTATCCATATCAAGCGTATGCCAACTTCCTGTATCGCTGACATCAATCCTGCCAACTACGTAATTGTCATCCAGGATGCCACCGAAATCACTGTCGGTATTGATATATTCCCAAATGACGCTGTTTTCGATGCCACAGCCACCACCATCGGTGTCTGCCCGATAAAACTCCGTGCCAGCAGCTAATGCTCCGGCAAAAAGGGCATCTTTCCGGATACGAATAGGAATTTCGGTAGCTTGAGATACGAAGAGTGTTGACAGGTACTCGAATACACTACAGATCGTAGTGATTTCCTCTGGCGTAAAATTTGAAGTAAACTCAAGAGCAAAATATCCGCTTTGGGTACATTCCAAACCACCAAAATTAATCGCTAAGTCTTCGTAAGTATAGGAATTGCCAAACCGATCCAGTAGCTCAGCGGAAGACGACGACGAAGAGCCTGGGCTTTGAGCATTGACTGGATTGGAAATCACGCCACAAAATCCTGTAACATGATGATCGACCGTGATATCCAACTCCTCTGTCGACCCCTGAATACCCAGCGTATAAGAAAGCGAACTCTGGTCGGAACCAATCGTAAGGTTGAAGCAAGCCTGGGTGGTCCCCCAGGGGAAAGAAAGGGACTGCCCGCTAAAATTACTCAAGTGAGGAAGCTTATTTCCAACGATTTCTACGAAAATCGTGTTGTTAAAGGTTTGAATACCTGCGTTTTTATCGACACATATCTGGATCACTTCACCGGGTTGTGTGCTTATCGCTGCCTCCGAAAAGACAAAGGGCGAAGTTGTTAGTAAAAACGGCGGATGATGTTTTGCGGGGGGGGGGGGCAGCAGCCCAAATGCTATTCACAAATAGCAAAACAATAAAAACGTACAAGGAGCGCATTGCTGTTGTAGACATACATATAGTTTTTAGAAAAAGCACGAGAGAGCGTCACTTTTTCAGGTTAAGAATCAAAGAATGTTTGTGTATGTATGCAAAACCTGTAGAAAGAACTCATCTTTGGTGGGATGAGCGCGTATATAAAACAACGCTATATTAGTTCTTTTGGATTGGAAAAGCAAGTTGCTTTTGTCTTTTTAACACTTGTGGTTTCCAGGGGTTTAAACCACCAAAGGTACTAAGATGGTTGGGGTTTTTGATGGTTAGTAAAAATAGGTATATTGATGGTCAATCATGTTTTTTTGTCCTTACTTAGTTCAAAATCTCGCTACATCGGGGGAATTCATGAATTTACCCTAGTAAATATCCCCTTCTTATAATCCCTTATATTTCCTGATATGGTTCAAAAAAATATACCTTAGATAATTCAAAAATAACCCCTTCACCACCAAATACAGATTGTCAAATGTATACCTCTTTCCTCGTTCACATCGATCAGCATATCGCCACAGTTAGCTTCAATCGGCCGGATAAGGCCAACGCGCTTCATGAAAAGGCTTGGGAGGAGATGCCCGTTATTTTTCGTGAGTTACACGAGAATCCTGAAGTAAGGGTAATTATCCTACAGGGAGAAGGCCGCAATTTTTGTGCAGGGATCGACCTCACCGTATTGATGAACCTGCAACGCTTTAATACCATCTCTTGCGAAGGGCGTAAGCGTGAGGCATTGCGCGGGTTTATCTTCAAATTGCAAAATGCGATCTCTGCCATCGAGGAATGCCGTAAACCGGTGATCGCCGCCATTCACGGTGCTTGTATTGGTGGGGGAGTGGATATTGTGGCCGCTTGTGATATGCGCTACTGTACGGAGGATGCCTATTTTTCTATCAAGGAAATCGACTTGGGCTTGGTTGCTGATATTGGCACCTTGCAGCGTTTGCCCAAGATTTTGCAGCCGGGGATTGTTGCCGAAATGGCCTATACCGGCCGCAATGTACCCGGAACAGAAGCTGCGACCATTGGCCTTTGTAACCGTACTTATGCCAGTCAAGAAGATCTCCTGAAAGGGGTGCAGGAACTTGCTGCGACTATCGCTTCAAAATCTCCACTTTGCATACGTGGTACCAAAGAGATACTGCTCTATTCGCGTGATCACACCGTCGCAGAATCCCTCAACTACATGACGGCCTGGAATGCTTCTATGTTTTTCTCCAATGATCTGGTCGAAGCTTTTTCGGCAAATATGGAAAAACGAAGCCCTAAGTTTGAAGGGTGATAGGGAAACTTGCCTGTATGGGACTTTAAGGTGGTGTTTGTGCAAGGCAAGCCTCACGGTATTAGGTACTGGGTACTTGGTATGAGGATTAGATTTTGCCAAAGTCAACCTATATCCCATCTTATATGCCCTTGTAATCCCTTACATGGTTCAGAAAAAACATTCTTAAGTACCTCTTTGGTGATTCAAAAATCAAGCAGGAAACACCAATAAATCCGGTTGCTGATAGACGGTATTGGCAGGTGGCGGAAACAAAGTCTCTGGGCGGTAATGAGTGAGGAGCAAGCCCTTGAAGTTGTCTACCAGTCGCGGAAATTCAGCTAATAACTCCGGAAAGGTAGCCGTGGTGCTTTTACTCATGAAATACCAAACGACTTGTATAGAGGCTTCGGTAAGGGTGCGGTGATACTTGGTACCATCTCCGAAGGTTTGGTCGAACGTTTGAATTTGGGAGCACATTAACTGGCGGGCTTCCTCCAAAGGGTGTTGCTGTAGAAGAATATAGGCTAACCGCAAGTGGGCCGTATGGCTAAACCACTGAGGAGGTAAGGTACAGTCGGCAAATTGTTGGCTAAACTGCTCGTTGGTAAGTTGGTAGTGGGCTTCCATAATTGTTGGTTTTGGTTAGACGAATTGGATGCATTGCGTAAGCGATGTGAAAGGGTGGTGCGCAGCACCAGCCCCGACCGCAGGGAAGGGGCCAAGTGAATAACGCGCCCTGTAACGTAGCGACCCCGTAGCACAGCGGAGGGGGTACGCCCAAATAATGACCAGCCAAGAACTTAAGCAAGTGCTACTCTGCGATGAGCTCCAACACTTTCTCCACGACATCTTCCACATTGGGCTTGCTGATGTAGTTGCCATCGTCGCCATAAGGCGGGCGGTAAGCCGTGCCCGTCAACGTACTTGGGGTAGCGTCTAGTTGAAAGTACCCGCCCTGGTCTTCCAGGATGTGCTGCATTATGTAAGCGGCAGCACCACCGGGAACGTCTTCATCGACGACCAGTAGCCTATTGGTTTTGCGTAAGCTGGCACTGATGCGGTGCTCCAGGTCAAATGGCCAGAGGGTTTGCACATCAACGATTTCGATGTCTACGCCCATTTGGGCCAATGTTTTAGCTGCTTCGGCGACGATTCGGATACAGGAACCGTAAGTGACCACGGTAAGGTCGGCACCCTCCCGGATGGTTTCTGGGACACCCAGCGGTACGGTTAAAGTATCGAGGTTGCTTGGCAGGCTTTCTTTTAGTCGGTAACCGTTGAGGCATTCAATTACAATGCCGGGATCATCACCTTGCAATAGGGTGTTGTACATGCCGATGGCCTGCACCATATTGCGAGGGACACAGAGGTGCATGCCGCGCAAGCCTCCGAGCAATACGCTCATAGGAGAACCGGAGTGCCAAATACCCTCCAGGCGATGCCCACGGGTACGAATGATGAGCGGGGCCTGCTGGAGGCCGTTACTCCGCCACCGCAAAGTAGCAGCATCATCGGAAAGGGGAGAGAAGGCGTAAATAAGATAATCGATGTATTGGATCTCGGCTACTGGCCGCAAGCCGCGCATGGCCATACCGATGGCTTGCCCCACGATCGTCCATTCCCGGATGCCGGTGTCAAAGACGCGGTGCTCGCCGTGCTTTTCTTGTAAGCCCGCCATACCTTGGTTGACGCCACCAATCTTACCAACGTCTTCTCCGAAGACATATAGTTCGGGAATACGCTCCAATGCGCGATCGAAAAAGCGATTGATAACTTCAAAGCCATTGATCTCAACAGCAGGCTCGGGGTAGGTTGCGGGCACCATAGGCACCCGGAGGGCAGCCTTGGGGCTTTCGCTGAGGTGGTGACTGCTGTAAAGGTGTTGGAGGTGCTGCTTTTCTTCCTTAATGAAGCGCGTAAGTTCTGGTGTTTCCTGGCCGTGGTAGGCAAACTGCAATCGCCGGGCGATACTCAATAATTCTGAGCGGCTAGGCGTACGCAGTTGCGTGAGCTCTTTGAGGTATTGGTCTTTGGCTGTACTGGCTGCCAGGTTTTGGACGATTTGCCCTAGCTTGTCTTGTAGCGCTTTGATGGGGTGGCGGAAATTCTCCCAGGCACGGGTTCTCGCTTCTGCGATAGCCGCTTTTGCCTTGGTTTCGAGGTCTATCAACTCTTTTTCTTCCGCTATTTCAGTTGCGAGCATCCACAAACGAAACTGTCGGTTACAGTCGTATTCTTTTTCCCACTGTAGCCGCTCTTCGCTTTTGTAGCGCTCGTGCGATCCGGAGGTAGAATGCCCCTGAGGTTGGGTAAGCTCTTCTATATGAAACAAGGCCGGTTGATGTTCGTCGCGTACTTGCTCAATGCCTTTGGTGTAAATTTCGCAAAGCGCAGGATAGTCCCAACCTTTGACGCGATGAATGGCCATGCCATCTTGATTCTCATCGGCGGCAAAGCCTGCCAGTGCTGCACTGATACTTCCCTTGATGGTTTGGTATTCGGTAGGCACAGAGATGCCGTAGCCATCGTCAGCGACGGTTACTGCCAACGGGATCTGCAGTACGCCTGCGGCGTTGAGGCTTTCCCAAAAAGCCCCCTCGCTGGTACTGGCGTCGCCGATACTACAAAAGCAAACCTCTTGTCCTTTTTTGGAAAAGGTAGGTGCTTTCAGGTGCTTGGCTTCGCGGTAAACCTTGCTGGCGTACGCCAAACCGGTAGCCCGAGCCATTTGCCCACCAGTGGTAGAAATATCAGAGGATAGATTGACTTGTGCGAGTTGAGGAATCCAGTCGCCTTGAGCGTTTGTATTTGGGGTCATGTGGTGGCCAACCATCTGCCTTCCGGCGCTGAAAGGGTCGTTTTCAGGGTCAGCATACAATTGGGCTAAAATATCTTCGGGCTTCGCCAGGTCGAGGGCGAGTAGCAGGGTATGCCCTCGGTAATAGTCTGCACGCCAGTCGCCGGCTTGATAAGCCTTGGCCATGGCTACTTGAAACAACTCTTTGCCATCGTCTGAAACGCCAAATTTGGCGCGCCCTGTCAGTACATCCCGGCGAATAACCAAGCTGAGTTCACGACTGAGACAGCAGATGTAATAATCGCGCAAAATCTCTTGACGTTCTGAAGGCATAACAGCAGTAGAAGTTGTTGTCTTGTTCAAAATAGCAGCAGTATTAATTAATAGACTCCGTAAGGCTTTCTTACCGAGTTGACAGGTAACCTATCTCTACAAAGATACGGAAATGAACCATTAGTTGGTCGTGGGAACCTTTGTGATGGAAAGGAATAAGTGATTGAAAAGGACGAAATTACGATGAGTAATTGCCGGTGTTTGCCCCGGTTACGCCTGTTTATTCTCTAGGAAATGCAAAAATGAAGCCTTTGTAAAATCATTGTAAACTAGATAGAAAAATTAAGAATTAGATCAGTTCCCAAAACAGATTTGTGAGATTATCCGTTTGGCCGCATATCTTTGGGGAGTTGTGCCTGATATTTGCTAAAGCAACTATAGATAACAGAGTTACTTGATTTACTATGCTTTAGAGGTTCTAAATGATCAAGAAAAAATGACAAAAAAGATTATTTTTTTTTCAAAGACCTGCGTGAAATGGGCTGTTTTGGGGCTATTTTGCTTTTTGTCGGTTCAGTTAATAGGGCAATCCCAAAGCCCAAGGAAATTCCGTTTACCCAATGAGTTGCGGGAAGTTTCCGGCTTGGTGATAGGGAGTATCGATAGTCTTTGGTGGCACAATGACAGTGGTAATGCTGCCGAGTTGTTTCTGACTAATGGGAAAGGCGAAATTCAGTCGACCATTAACCTTTCCTCGATCACCAATCAGGATTGGGAAGACCTGACGCAGGATGATCAAGGCCGCTTGTTTATCGGTGATTTTGGTGACAACCGTCGTGCGCGTGCCCAGTTGCAAGTATACTGTTATGATCCTGAAGAGGAAAAATTAGACAGTTTGCAGTTTTCATATCCCGATAACCTTTTTTACGATGTAGAGGCTTTTTTTTGGCACCGGGATTCTTTGCATCTTTTTACGAAAAGCCAAATTCAACGTGCCGATCTAACGACATATCATTTTGTAGTTCCGGCTACGCCTGGGCAGCATACGGCGGAGTTGCGAGATAGCTTGCAATTGAGGAAAAGGGCTGTTACTGCTGCTGCAATTCATCCTGAGACGGGGCAGGTGGCTTTATTGGCTTATTATTTCAAGTTCCGTTTGGGCTTTATCCCTTACTCTGCGGCCAATGTTTATTATTTTACGGACTATCCTGAGGGACATTTTCTAAAAGGGAAGATGCACTCGCGTCGTATTTCTCTCTTTCTGGCGACTCAGTACGAATCGCTCGATTTTCTCAGCGCTGAAAGATTGTTGGTCGCTTCAGAACAGACAGTGTTTATCAAGCCCAAGGCAAAGAGGATTCGTTGGAAGAGGTAGTTCAAGTGTAAAGGTGTAAGCGTTGGGTAGGTGTAAAAGTTGCTTATACTTTATCCGGTTATAAAGGGTTGATCATTTTATTTTGGAAAGCTTGTCTAATGCTCCGATTCGCCACGACGATGTCTTGATAGGCTCAATGTGGAATCGCCCTACTTTTACACTTTTACACCTACCTAACTTTTACACCTGCAAAGCCTGCTTAATCGCCTGTGCCATTTCCTTGGCTCGGGAAGATCCAATGAAAATTTGCTCACCATCTTTGGTTTCAATGGCCAATCCATTACGGCCGTTGATCGACCACATTTCTTCGCTTGGTAATTCTATATTCATACCGTGCCACTGTGCTATAACAGGGGTTTGTACAACTGCGCAGCTTTTAATGTCTTCCAGCGCGATCTTCTTTTTATCTTGGTACCAAGAGTCTATCTTGCAAATGATTTTTTTGTCAGTAACGACATTTTTTTGTTCGCGTTGGAACAAAGCGTTGATCCACCAGCCCAAGCCAATGATCACTCCTAGGCATAAGGCACTATTTAACCAGCCTTGCTGAGGAGTGATAAATACATTGTTAATTAACTGATAAGCAAGGATTAGCATGATGAGGATGATTGCTGCTATAAGGTCCTTGCCCTGATATTGTTGTTTCTCTTTGAAAAGCTTCTTCTTCATGGTGTTAATCTTTAATTAATACAAAGTTAACATTAAATTTACATTGATAATAACATTAGAAACGAATTAATTGTTCTTTAACTTTGTGGGATGAAGTACCATCCTATATCTGCGGAACTATTCGCATTCAATCGTCGCCGTTATGCCCAATTGCTAAAAGCGGATAGTTTGGCGATCTTTTATGCCAATGATTTATTACCTCGTTCGGGGGATACTTTCTTTCCTTTTCGACAAAATAGCGAGCTGTTTTACCTCACAGGAATTGAGCAACCGGAGACGGTACTCGTTCTTTTTCCCTCTTGCATTAAGGATGATTTTGAGGAAGTGGTCTTTGTTCGCCGCAATGAGGAACGACTGTCCCGTTACGAAGGAGATCAATTGAGCAAAGCGGATGTTCGGCGAATATCGGGGGTCGCTCGGGTTCACTGGCTAGATGAAATGGATGCTATCTTACATGAATTAATGCTATTGGCAAAAAGGGTGTATGTAAACCTTGATGAACACGATCGGTTCCAAAGCCCCGTTCTTACGAGAAATCAAAGACTAGTACAGGAATTACAGCTACACTATCCGGCGCATAAGTACCACCGTTCCGGCCCGTTGCTCAAGCGATTGCGAATGATCAAGTCTCCATTAGAGGTAGAACTTATTCAGCAAGCTGTTAATATTACAGGCACAGCTTTCGAAGAAGTGCTTAAAATGCTAGAGCCAGGGGTACATGAATATGAAGTAGAAGCCGAGATTATAGCCACTTTTCTCCGGCAGCGAGCTTCTGGCCATGCCTACGAGCCTATTATAGCCAGCGGAGCTAATACCTGCGTGTTGCATTATATTCAAAATAATCGCCCTTGCCGTGATGGAGATTTACTGCTCCTTGATTTTGGGGCTGAATACGGTAATTATGCCGCTGACCTTACCCGAACCATCCCGGTCAATGGTCGCTTCAGTGACCGCCAGCGCAATGTTTATAATGCAGTGTTGAGGGTGCAGCAGGCGGCTATAAGGATGTTGCTACCAGGGGTTAGTTTGGAAGATTATCATAAGGAAGTAGGAAAGCTGATGGAAGGCGAATTACTTCAACTGGGTTTGCTGGATAAAACAGAAGTGAAAAATCAAAACCCGGCCCGACCTGCTTACAAGCGCTATTTTATGCATGGTACCAGTCACCATTTAGGTTTAGATGTTCACGATCTCAGTGAGCGCTATTTACCGGTACAAGCAGGTATGGTGTTTACCTGTGAACCTGGTATTTATATCCCTGAAGAAAAGATCGGTATCCGTTTGGAAAACAATATTTTGGTCACCGATCACGGCCCTAAAGATTTAACCCAACGCATTCCCATCGAAGCAGAAGCCATCGAAGAATGGATGAATAGTAAGCTCGTTACCAACTAACCATCTTAAAGTCGGAGTTCAGAAGTGGGAATTCGGAAGTGTTTAGTGTGCCTCCGGTTCAAGAATCGACCATCTAACCATCCAACCATCCAACCATCCAACCAACTAACCATCCAACCATTTTTATGAAAATCACTAAAGTAGAGATCATCCGGGAAAACCTGGAACTTACTCGTCCATATACTATTGCTTTTAAAACTATCTCTGACGTAGAGAATGTCTTTCTAGTACTGGAGCTTGCTGATGGTACCCGCGGTATCGGTTGTTCTGCTCCTTCGCCAGGGGTGACGGGAGAAAGTGTAGACGAAAGTTATCGGGCACTTAAGGAAATAGCAGAACCGGCCTTACACGGGGCCACAATCGAAACCTTTTCTGCAATTTTAGCGGGCTTGCGTCCATTGATGCTAAAGCAACCTGCGGCCCTGGCGGCGGTAGATGTAGCATTACACGATGCATTTACTCGACACCTGGGGGTCCGTTTGGTTGATTGGTGGGGCCTTCGGTATAAAAAGCTGCCCACTTCTATTACTATTGGCATCTTATCGGTAGAAGAAACGCTGGAGCAGGCAAGAGAACACATGGCCGAGGGCTTTCGGGTCATTAAGCTAAAAACAGGAAGAAGCGTAGCGGAAGATGTGGAAGTGTTTGCAAAACTCAGAGAAACGGTTGGTCCTCATATTCCTATCCGTATTGATGCTAACCAAGGGTATAACCCCCAGGATTTGATTGATTTTTCGAAAGCAACAGCACATTTGGATGTGGAATTTTACGAACAGCCTTTCCCTGCGGGCCATGACCGTGGTAAGGTGCAGGCTGGTGATGCCCTAAGTGGTCCGGCCGCCCAACTCAAGTTGCCTGCTGATTTACGAAAGCTTTGCGCCGCAGATGAGGATTTACATAATGCTTCTGATGCTTTACTTCTCGCGACGGAAGCTCAGCCTTACGGTATTTTTAATATTAAACTGATGAAATGCGGTGGCGTTACGGAAGCCCGTCGTATTGCCTTCGTTGCGGAACGCTCTGGCATTGAGTTGATGTGGGGGTGTAACGACGAATCTATCGTTTCCATTACGGCAGCACTCCACGCAGCACTAGCGAGTAATGCTACCCGTTACCTGGATTTAGACGGGAGCCTCGACTTGGCGCGTGACCTTGTTACAGGTGGGTTCATTTTAAAGGATGGGTATTTACAAGCAGGCCCGGGTCTAGGGCTCGGTTGTAACATGGCAAATTCATGAATTTGTCATTGTAGCTTTATACATGGCAAATTCATGAATTTGCCATATGGGAGCCCCCTGGCATTAAAAGAAAAAGCCTCCTCCAATGAGCCAGCGCAATTCTTCTCCATTCCCGGCATAGCATCCAATATGGATGGTCATTAAATCAAACGGGGTGAAGAATGCGCCGCCACCATAGCTGTAATGTATTTTTTCGCTTTCAATATCTTCCAGGCTTACTTTCCCATAATCAAAGGAAGCAGAAAAGCCTATAGACATTGGTATGGCATTATTGTTCCAGTGCAATGCTTTCCAGCGAAGGTCGGTATTGTGGTAGAAGGCGGTTCGTCCGGTAAAGCGATCCCTCCGAAAACCACGAAGGTTACCTTCCGGGCCTAAACCACCGAGCTGGGCACCCAGGAAAAAAGGATAGTTCTCGGTAAATCGATGAGAAACACCTAACTGGGTAGCCAAAACCAGTTTTCCACGGCTGTCAAGTTGCTGATACATGGCCAGCTCACTTTCCAGAAATGGGAAGTTGTATTCCTCTTCATCTAATTGATCGGCCCAGCCGGTGTTCAATTCAAAACGTAGGCCACGTGTGGGGAAATTTGGCTGGTCAACATTGTTGAAACGCAGGCTGGCTTCGAGGTTCATCATTTCGATGCCGTCAAAAATTTCCGGGTGGAACTGGTCGCCTATAGCGTCGATATATCGTCCTTGGGTACGCTCAATGCGGGTAGAAGTTAAGCGTGGGCCCAGGAGTAGTTCGAATTGATCATTGGGGCGCCAAGCTAGTTTTAAGCCTGCGCTGACTCGTCTTTCTCTCAGGCGATTGTATTCACGGCCTAGAATTTCTTCGGGGTTGATAGTTTCGTTGCCTAAGCCATAATAGTTGCTGGCATAAAGTGGTGTTTGTAACTCTCCGGCGAACTGTAAGCCCCAACGGCCAATGATGTTTGAAAAATTACCGGTATAATTAACCCGTATTCCACCAGAGCTAATGGAGCCAATCAGACCATAATAATGCTGACTAGCATAAGGCTCTTTTCGAAAGGCATAGCGTGTATATACTCCTTTGATACCAATAAAAATGCGATCATCTGGATTGAAGCCAATGAAAGGAAGTGCTTGGTTAAAATTGTGCAAATAGGCTTTACTTCGACGATTGTATAAATTCTCCTGCGGGCGCTTACTCCGTCTGTCCTTACTATCTCTGGTATTACTCAACTCGTTTTTTTCGCTGAGGAAATCGTAAATGGTGATTAATCTACCTGACTTATTAGTAACAGATTGGTCATCAAATTCATCTTCGCCTTCTCCTCCGATTAAGTGAACATTAACGCCAAAGTTTACTTCTCCTCGGATTTCAAAAATATCATCATCGCCTAAACCGTAGCAATAAATATTTTTAGTTTCATTGCTCAGGAAAATCCGGTCGTAGAATACGCCTTCTCTTTTTCCCTTTTTATTTGTGTCGAATACCCTGATGCGAGTATGTGCATTATCAATGCGTTCAATCAAAAATAAGTCCTTTTTATCGGTACCGAGAACATCGACCTGCTTGGCCAGGAAGGTATAGTAATCTCTGGCGATATCTACTAGTTTGTCTCGCCGTCCTTTGATAGTTTTGATGATCGCAGGTGCATCTCTGCTAAGGAAGGGTTCGGGCCAAGCTTGAACAAAAGAGGCTTCAATAATGGAGTCCGTCATGGTCGTCTGTAAATGACGGATAGCTTCTTCCCAGTCTTCCCAACCTAGATCGGTCAGGAAACTCTGGTCAAAAAGGAAAGCATTATAGGTGGCCCAATGGGTTCGCCCAAGGTTATCTGTAAATGGCCTCCATTGTTTACTCTTTGGAGATACAATGCGAGCAATATTAAAGATAAAGCCATCATAATTGGCAAAAGCCTGATCCCGGTCCCGGGGAATAGGGCGATAGTATTCGTTTTCGCCTTTGTCTATCTTGGCCCAGCGCCACTGATCATCATGGCGGTCCCAATCTCCGATTACGAGGTCGAATAAACGGGACCTAATGGTCCAACGTTGATCGATGCGTTCATCATGGCTCTCACGTACCTCTTCGATCATGTTGAAAGTGCTGACGATATCTTCAGGATTGCCGAAGGCAGCAGCATCTTCCCATACTTCGTCATCAGGTCTTTCCTCGAAAAGGTAGATCGCTCCTGCATAATCTTTATTATAATCTCCCAGTGCTTTTTGAGAAGGTAAATAGACCACTTCAGGGTTGGCGTGATACACGCCTGCCGCTTCTGCTAATGGGGCAACAGCTACTGCTGCAATAGGGTGGGAGGCAGAGAAATTGTCCCGTACTACATCAAGTATCAAATCCGTATTCAGGGGGTAAGGAACTGTCCGGCTAGGGTCTTTGTCGATAGACCGAAGGGTGTACTGGCGTTTAGTCGCTGTATCCTCCAAGCGAAGCGAATTGGTTTGAAAACCACCACCTCGCTTTACCGGAATTAAGCCATGTGCGGCTAAATCCAGCTCCCTGATATTCATCTCTGTGGCGTAGGCCTGACGGTAGTGCTTACCCCATATAGCCTCTCCGGCATTTGTTCGGGTAAAATCTACGGTACTGAGGGGGAGTGTTTGCTGCTGATTCTCACTGAACTCATCTTTAATAATCTCTTCTTCTGTATCTCCTCGCTCAGCGTAACTGGGTTTTACTTTTTGTTGATAGGCAAGGTGTTGTTCGCCGAGGGTATTGACTGCAAAGTACTGCACCCATAACTGGCCGTCAGGGTAATAATTCAATTGAGCATATCCATAGCCACCATAGGTGAAAAGCGCACCATTGCCGGTTTTTGCAGCACTTGTTTTTGATCCGGCACCGCTAACGATAAAATGTTGTTGATCTAGGTCCCAGTACTGTAAAGAGTGATCATGACCAGCTGCAAAAATAACATCGCCAATGGTATTGGCCTGATTGAGCATTAGGTTCCGGAGGTCTTTGTAAGTAGAGTTGGCTAAATCCTGCCGCGTCCCGATTGAACTTTGTAAAAAACGAACAAAGCTTCCTATTACAGGTAAGGGAACATAAAGGTTATCATTGATTCCCCGGAGCGGAAAGATATGCTCACTGAAAGTGAATTTTCCGCCATGCGGGCCATTACTGTAAATAGGGTGGTGCATAGCCACTATCAATTCTTTTCGGCGATTACTTTTCATCGCTTCTTGTAAGAGGAATGCAAAATCAGCCCTGCTTTTTGCTTCACAGTCTTCGTTGATCTCTTTTTCCCCATTCCAATTGGCCAGCCACCACTCGCTATCAATTAAGAGCAGGGTGATGTCGTCTGTAAGCTCAACCTCTATAGGGTCGCCGCAACCAGGGCGAGGTAACATTTCGGCTTGCCCATTAGAAACTTTGTCTAGATAATTAGCCTGTCTTCTTACTCCTTTTACACCAAATTGATCCCAATCATGATTGCCCGCAACAAAGAAGACCTTCCCTGGATAGTTAGCAAAAATATCTACCTGATGATTGAGGGCAACTTCGGCTTGTTCTCTTTGAAGGGGAGATGATTTGGGAGCCATTCCATCGGGGTAGGTATTGTTTCCCAGGAAGACCAGCGCACTATTTTTTGTTGCACTATCAAGGGTGCCTTTTAATGCGCTTAAGGTGGGGGGCGTCCAGTTGGTAGTTCCTGAACCTGCGTCACCAATAAGATAAACGGAATAACTGGGTAAAGTGTCAGGAGGGAGGTTTTGCTCCCAATCTTGAGCTTCTAGCGCGTAGTTGAGCTTGTAATTGGCACAACTGTTTACTAATAGTAAGACTAAAATAGGGAGAAGGAGGGTAGGTTTCCACATAGTAGGTAAGGCTTCAATAAAGGATTGTTCCTTTTCTAAAAATACTAAAAGCTGGAGAATATAGCCAATAGTAAGAAATAACGCCTTATTTAACGTGGTAAATGCAGAGAGGGTTGAATTGGGGAGAGGGGAAACAAAAAAGAAGCCCTGCGGATACTACCACAGGACTTCGACTTTACACTCACTAGTTATGAAACTTAAGCCAACATTAATTCTAACTCTTATTTCCGCAAAATGTTACACGGAATTATTTTTTTAAAAGTTTTTTTCTTGCCAAGGTTGTCTGGCAGACGTTTTTTGGGGTTATTAATCCTGTGGATTGCTGTAAAGAGTCAGATAAGAAACTAATGGTTGTATGAGATGATGGTGAACACCTTTTTTTATCAAAGATGTTCACCATACGGGATTATTGTTTAATCAATTTAAGAACTTTAAGCTCATCTTGAATAATGGTCTTCAATAGATAAGTTCCGCTAGGAACGCCACTTAGGTCAATACTCAATTGGTGATCGTCTCGTGTATAGGTTACCTGTTTGATCATTTTTCCATTAAGATCAAAGATTTCGAAATTACCAGCTTTATGGCCAGTAGGTAGATCGATTAGGAAAAAACCAGAGAACGGATTAGGAGATATTTTCAAGTTTAATGATTGTTCGGACAACGGTGTACCGCCTGAGGTGAGGTCGATTAATGGAGTATCTTCTCCCTGCCCTTCTTCATAGGGGGTGCTTTCTATGGTGCCACTTTCTGATTCAGTGTCTCCTACGCTGCCACTTTGAACGGTCTCTGACTCACAATCACATTTTACATAACGGAATATTCGGTAGAGAATACCACCGAAAAACGTTCCATTAGGAGAACCTCCATTGTAGCCTGGGAAAGTTGTAAATGTTCCCCAATTGGGATCACTTAGACAGTTGATGTAGTTTCCATTATTATCAACTTCGCAAATTTCCCACCGGCCCTCGCAATCTGCAGGTAAGGTTTGGGTGGCTGCAAATACAGATATCAATCCATTGTTAAGTATTGAAAATCCTCCTCCAAAGCTTGCTAAACTATTAGGGGTGGGTGCTACTTCACGAATCGAAATATCATCGACTACAAAGTCATTACCGTCGCCTATTCCTGTTTCATCTAAAGTAATGGTTAAATTAGTTGGGCTCCAAGCACCTCCACCAGGGTGGATAAAAGTACCTGTGATTGTCTGGTAAACACAGTTGCCTCCACCAGCAGCAATGGTCGTTGCAGGTGTTTGGAATACGGTATTACTACCCAATGGTTTGAATATATTTACTCTAACAACTGGCGTAACATTAAAGACACATTGATCGAGTTGCTTCACTCGCACACAAATCTGATATTCGCGGCCTGGTATCAGGGAGCCATTCAAGTTACTGGAACGGTAAACCATGTTGTCTCCTGCTTGCCCTGTACGACCATTAATGGCTAGGAAGTTAGCCGTTGGACTACAGTTTCCACTAGCATCAAACCCTTGTACAACCCAGCCATTGTTACTCAGAGCACCTGCTTGCGTACCATTAATGACTTCATAGCTGCCAGGCATTGCTAATTGACCGGTGGAATAATTACTGGAGAAAAAAGATAACCCTTCAAAGTCTTCGTTCCAGGCTTCTTCTATATCCTGATCACAACAATCTTCAGATGGCGGTGGCACTTCTTCAAGACAGTTTCCAAAAGTTACGGAGGTCGTTACGCCTGATACAATAGTGGTTTGTAGCTGACCACCTATTGGCGTAGTAGGTGTCCAAGGGGCTTGAATAACCTCTTTAATGATATGAACTCCAGGAGGAAAGTTATTGAAAAACGCCTGCCCATTGGCATCACTTGTAGCAGTAGTGATGATGGTTTGCGTATTAGGGTCAATGAGCTGAAAATCCCATCCAGCTAATGGAGGCTCATTGCTTTGACGTTCTCCATCACAGTTGATGTCGTGGAATTTATTGACGATGATATTGCCCGGTTCTGGTTCTACATTTGATTCACAACATCCTGGCTGGTCAGATTGTAGGCCTATTCCTTGAACATTACCGGTAACCAAGCAAGCTACTGGGGTAACTGGATTCATTTCTTGGGGAATCCAAACATCTACTTCAATACAGAACTGACGAGTGCCGATATCTTGCCATGCGGGGACAACGAATGGTGTAAATGCATCTTGAGCACCAGGTAAAGATGGGTTGTTCAGCGTCTGAGACCCTGGTATAGGTACACCATCAATTCTGATTTCTCGAATGGTTCCTGATGCATAAACATTTAAGTCTTCGATCAGGACATCTTGGGTGCAGTTGCAAAAGCAACGCTGAAAGGTAAACCATTCGTCGGTATTCTGATGATTGAATACACCGGTAGGGTCAAAAGAAATCCATTGACCTCCTTGAAACCATCCTCCAGGAGCATTCCCTAACCGAAAAGCATCAGTTGCCCCTAATGGGCTAAAGGTGATGGACCAAGAAGGGTCAAGCGCACCTGGTGCGATAGGAGTACTACCAGGGTTCAGGTTGGTGACTCCAGTACTTAAATCGATCATTCCATCAACGATGAAGCAACCGTCATTGTCACAATTTATTTGAGCGTTGATGGAAGTTGTGGGCAGAGCAAACGTGCTCAAAGCAATTAGGAGGGGATAAAAAAAGCATTTCATTTTTGTAGATTTTATTCTGAATAAAAGTGAATTGTCACTTGCGAATATCAGTCTTACTACAATTCGTTGAAAGCTTATATAAAGGACGTTTTCTGGAGGAAAATACTAGGTTTTAGGCTTGTTTTTTATTCTGTTTGTGTTGTAATCTTTTGTTTTTTAGTGGTTTGTGTGTGATTTTTTTACTACAGGAAGAGTGAATTTTATTTTAGGGAAACAAGTAATGCACTCTTGTTCTCTCTGTTTGTTATCGCTTTTTAATTAGTAGAAATAGTCATTTCAATGAATTTAACATTTGTCTTTTTTTGAGGCCAAAATGAGTTGCAAAATAATACTGACCTTTAATAGTGACAATAGTTTCTGTTTTAGCTAGTCACCTTCCCTTTTTTCCACCAAATTTTAAGCCAGAAGAATGGGCGAACAAGCTGCTTTCGAAGATCAAAGTCTGTATACATCCGGCAGAGAAGGTCGATGATTTTTGGGTTGTTGGAAATGAAGCCTGTAATTAGGTTGGTTAGCCAATCTATACGCATGATTCGTTGTAGCTGGTAGCTTAGTCGCATTTCAGCACGAAGCACTCGGTCGACTCGGACATCGTAAGCCTTTAGGTATTCCGCATCAAAGCGTTGTTCCACCAGGCATTGCTGTACTTGCTCGGCGGCAATGAACCCACTGTAGAAAGCATTACCAATCCCCTCACCGGTAAGCGGGTCAATGAGATGGCCAGCATCACCGAGCAACATATAATTGTCGCCAGATAAAGAACGCCTTTTTGAGCCCAGCGGTAAGCCATAACCCATCACTTTCCCTTCTAATTTAGCATTCTTAAAACGAGCAGCTATTTCGGGGTGGCCTTGAATAGCTTGCTCCAATAATTCATTAAGGTTTAAGCGACGTTTTTGGATGAAATCACTACGCATTCCTAGGCCTATATTCGCGCCACCATCTGGTAAGGGGAAAATCCAGAAGTATCCTGGGTTAAGCTCGGGGAGAAAGTGAAGTTCAATAAAATTGTCGTCGTGAAATCCCGTAACACCCTTGTAGTAAGCCCGTAGTGCTGCTGCGTAGTGGGCGTTGTCTTTGGTATGCCCCGCAATGTGTCGGCTGAAATAAGAGTAGGCCCCGTCGGCCACTAAGAGGACTTTGCAGCGTATTTCTAAATCGCCGCTTTTGTCTTTCAATAACCAACCATCTGCTGTACGGGAGTAGCTGCTGATTTCAGTATTTTCCCGTAGGTCGATATTTGGTCGACGACGTACTTCTTCCACTAGGAAGTTGTCAAAATCGTTACGTTTCATCACGTAGCCTGGTGAATCTTCTTGCGCTTTGTCGTAGTTGAGTTTAAAAGGAAGTTCTAAAGCACGTCCACTGGAAGGTATAAATCGAATACCCCAAACATCAATGTTGGAGGCTAGGGAGCGAAATCGTTCCAGTATATTAGGGTCGAGCCGCTGTAAAAGCGTGGTTACTTTACCACTGATGGCGTCTCCGCATATTTTATCACGAGGAAAGGAGGCCTTGTCTACTACCAGAGAGGGGATACCTAAATAACTTAATTTCAATGCTGCTCCTGCTCCTCCCGGACCCGCCCCTACAATACATACATCCGTTGTTATCATCTCTAGCGCAAACTATTTTCGCTCAAGTTAAAGCTTTAAGGGTGATATAGGAAACTAAGCTGGACTTTTGCCAGAAGTCCGGTTAAATTGAAAATGGGAAGCCGGAATAATGCATTCCGACTTCCCATTTCTGACTTCTGACTTTTCTATCAGCCGCCAATCCGATAGCCAATAGATAATCGGCCATAAGGCAAAACGCCTCCATCAAAACTTCGGCCGATACCTAAGCCAATGTCAAAAAGAACTCTGTTGGAATTAGAGACAATTTTTTGACCAATCATAAAGCCTAACCCCGGATCAAGATCTGTAACAGCACCTGCAAAAATACCAATGTGGAAACGGTCAAGTCCCTGACGAGGGTTAAGGTAATATTTACCAGCCACCCATACACCACCGCCGCCTTCAACGATTAGGGCATTCAAGTCGATTCCGAATTCATCACTAACACCATATTCCACACCGACACCGATGCCGACGAAAAGGAGTGCTATAGGATTTACTTTGATTTCGGTTTGTGCACGGAGGCTAAAAGTAACACAAACGAATAATAGGGAAAGCAGAATGAGTTTCTTCATGAGTAGTAGGTTTTTAGTTTGAGCAATTAGGGTTAAGCTAATTGCCGAACCAAAGCTGCTAAAAAAAACGGTCGACTACAATAGGCAGCCGACCGTTTAATGGATTTTTAACGCAATCCTTAATTTATTCTAAATTAGGCTTTTGCGTAATTCTATCTTAGGATAGTGATATTTCCTTTCTGTACGAGTTCGTCTCCATTCGGGCACAATACACGTAGGTAGAAGCCGTATACATCGGGAGCTAACGGCTCACCACGGTAAGTACCATCCCACCCCTGGTAAGGGTCTTGGGTGCGGAACATCTCCTCGCCCCAGCGATTGTAAATCAGAAACTCTACCTCCGTAAGTTGATGAAGGAAACTGCTGCGTAAGTGCAAGACATCATTGTCACCATCATTATTAGGCGTAAATGCATTGGGCAGGTATACATGATCAACATCACAGGTGCCGTCAATGGCGAATACACTGGTTTCCAGTATTTCTTCACATCCTAGCAAATTCACCAGTACAGAGTAATAGTTATCTCCTGTCATGTCTGGCGTAACAACAATGATAGGGTTGTCCTCAGCGGGTGGATCCCAATCATAAGTACAACCAATACAACCTTCTACCGTAATGGTCGAAGACTCACCCAGTAATATAGTGTCAGGGTCAGCTGTAATGCTCAGGTCTCCGAGGAGATCAATAACGGTTACCGTGGTATTTAATACCGTAGAACAACCG
The DNA here is from genome assembly GCF_050633125.1 of Lewinella sp. Classification (NCBI taxonomy): domain Bacteria; kingdom Pseudomonadati; phylum Bacteroidota; class Saprospiria; order Saprospirales; family Lewinellaceae; genus Lewinella; species Lewinella sp. Next base: position 36,083 of record NZ_JBOEFX010000071.1, on the reverse strand, counting down.
AATTGATTGGTTACCGTGGCACTAAAGTTATTGGTGATATTGGGGTCAACCGTTACAGTGAATTGATCCAATGCTGTCAGTACGCCTTCTGGATTCCATGCTACAGTCAATATTTGATCGGGGTCGCCATTTAACACAGATAAGTCTACTGTTGCTGTTGGCTCACAGATAATCAGCGTGTCAGTGATGGTTGCATCGATCGGGAAGTTATTGATATTGATGGTGTCACGTTCTGTACAACCAGCATCACTGGTAGCAACAGCGTATGCTTGACTGGCACCTGCGGGTGGGGTAAAGGTGATCTCGGTCCCACTGCCCAAAGGCATGTCGCCTGGTAATAAGAACCAGTTGATACTCTCTGCGGGGAAGTCGGTGTTGGCCGTCAAGGTTACGTCGCTAGGGTCACACAGTACGATGCTCTCAGGGCTAATCGAAAGGTTCAGCTCTGGAGAAATATCAATGTTGATCGTATCAATAACGGAACAACCAAAGCTGGTGTCCACTACGGTTACAAAGTAGGTAAGCGGCATTCCTGTCGTCACAACAGGATTCCAAGGATTTGTCAAATCAATAAACTCATCGTCTGGCGTCCAGGTATAAATGAGGGTAGGGTCACCTCCGGGATTGATAGCCGTAGATTCATTTGCACAAACAATGACATCCTCTAGTGGAAGTTCATCTGTGAAGATTTGTAGGCAAATTTCCTGGCTACTGCTTTGCGCACAACCCGTAAGTGGATCGGTAGCAATAGCGGTATAGGTGAAGCAGCCATCCAGATTGGGTGGAGTAACAGTAACCGTACTGCCCATGCCAATGGAATCACCATCAAGGTACCAGACAATATCTGCTGCTACGGCGGTAGTAGCGGTTAAAACTACCGGTGCCGTTTCGCAAAGTTGTGTGCCGCCTTCCGTTTGTAAGTCGATATCTGGCTGCACGATGACAGTGATTGAGTCGCTATCTGTACATGATGTTGTCGGATCAGTAATCGTAACATAATAGGTCTGATTTTCCGTAAGGGTCGCTATTGGATTAGCGGGGTTGCTTAAATCAAGGCCTGTCGTCGGAGACCAGTTGTATTGGTAATCAGGATTACCTCCAGGGTTTAGCGGTGTAGATTCATTGTAACAAATGAATAAAGTATCAGCAATCTCTCCTTCAAATTCCTGTACGTTAACCGTAAACATCACCGTATCCTGACAATCAAATTGATTGGCTACAATCGCAGTGAAAATAACAGTTCCAGTTTCATTGACAATGATATTGACACTACTGCCATCAGTTGGTCCGATAATGTTTTCTTCGGGGCTCCAGCTGTAGGTGAGGATATCATCTTCATCAAGGTTGATAATCGTAAGCGTAGTATCAACACCCTGGCAAGCGGTTATTTCGCCACCATCGCCCAGTTCTATGTCTACACCATTGTCTACAACAATAATTGTGTCCATGGCCATACAGCCAAATTCATCTGTTGCTTTTGCAATAATAGTATCTGTACGGAAAGGGTTGATATTAATACTGCTACCTGTGCCAATCACGCCATCAATGGTACTACACCATTGGATATCGACATCAGCATTAGGATTGACTGTTGCGTTGATATTGACCGTTTCGCCACAGGTAATAACAACGGGTTCTTGGTCGAGCTCCAACATGATGTCTTCTGGAACAAATACCACTACGGAGTCGGTCACGAAGCAAGTGTCTGCTCCAACGGTTGAGTAAGCTGTTGCAAAGTAAGTCGTCGTTTCCAGCGGCGTTGCGACAGGGCTGGTAGCCGTAGGGTCATCAAGGCCGGTAGTGGGCGTCCAATTGTAGGTCAGATCAGGATCACCGTCTGGGTTGAGTTGAATATCATCACCAAGACATACCACAAGGGTATCCGAAAGCGAAATATCCAAATCAACGAAGTCTATCTCCAATACTTCTGTAATGGTATTGCTACAATCGTTGGCGGTGCCAATGGTTAGCGTTACCGTTAGAGGCCCTTCCGTAAGAACAGTTGTTTGTGGGTTCTGCAAAACACTCGTCGGAGGAAGTCCGTTGTCGAAAGTCCAGCTCCAGCTAGTCGTATTATTAAGTGTATTAGTGGACGTGTCGTAGAACTGAATCACCGCAGAGTTAGCGGAACATTCCGTGATTTCATAAGTGAAGCCAGCAAAAATCTGTGGTTCTTCCACTTCTACCTCCATCGTAAATGCTTGTGCACAACTAACATCATAAACGATGTCTAAAGTGACGGTATAAGTACCGGAAGCTGCATAAGTATGTACCGGGTTCTCTTCATAATTAGGCCCCGTTCCATCTCCAAAGTCCCAGACGTAGCCGAAAGCGGAAGTACTGGTGTTTGTGAAATAGACAGTTCCGCCATTACAATCGATCATACTCGTAAAGCTCAGGTCAATAGCAGGATCAACCACGGCCAAATGAACGGTCTCTTCTGTGGTACAACCAAATTGATTGGTCACGACAACGGTTACATCTTGCTGTCCGATAGTTTCTATGTAATCAGGTGTTGCAGAGGTCTCAGTACCAGGCACAAATACTTCTGCAGGAGACCATAGGTAGGTCAGGTTATCATTAGGGTCGAGATTGGTGACACTTAATAGTAGCTCTTCACCTAAACAAACAGCTACAGTATCTGCTACACTAATATCTACAGGCCCGCCACAAACGGTGACCTCTTGACTCTCGGTAGGACAACCTGTGCCATCATCTGCTATAACTGTGAAAGTATGGCAACCTGAAAGTTCTACTACGTAGGTTGTTCCGTTGTTGACCAATGTGTTGCTTCCATCGTACCATTCAAAGGTAGCAGGAATAGCAGCGCTAGCTGTTAACGTAGCTGTAGGAGTACAGAAGGTACCTTCGCCTGCTACTTCCAAACCTATTGCAGGGGGGACAATAACCAGTACGTTTTCGGTCGTACTACATCCAAACTGGTTAGTGACTAGTACGCTCACTGTTACTTCTCCACTGGCTTCAATATAATCGGGCGTTGCAGAGGTCTCAGTACCAGGCACAAATACTTCTGCCGGCGACCACAGGTAAGTTAGGGTGTCATTAGGGTCAAGGTTGGTAACACTCAAGAGTATCTCTTCTCCCAGACAAATAGCCAGGGTATCAGGGACTTCAATGTCGACCAGGCCTCCGCTGACGGTTACTTCTGTTGTTTCACTACATTCGTTGGCATCAGTGGCAGTAACGGTATAGGTCGTCGTGCCTGATAATACGGGTGTAAAGGTTTCGCCGGTAAATACCAAGGTATTGCCATCAAACCAATTGAAAGTTGCAGGTACTGCTGCTGTAGCAGTCAAGGTAGCCGTTGCTGTACAGAAATTTCCTCCTCCACTTACTTCTAAATCGATCACTGGTGGTACAAACACCTCTACTGTTTCGATAACAATACAATCATCCGTACCAGAAGCGGTAATGGTAACGGTGTAGGTTGTACTTACTGCCGGATTGAAAAATGGCTGCGGGGAACTGGTGTCACTAATACCTGTAGCTGGGCTCCAGCTATAAGTAAAGGCAGGATCACCGCCTGGCATAATCAAAATAGAGTCGCCAGGGCATACCAAGTGTAAATCAGGGAACTGATCAGTAGGTGGCCCCAGATTGATGGTAATATCTTGGGTAGCACTTGCTGAGGTACAGCCATCTACTGTAGTAATCGTTAGTACGGCTGTAAATGTTTGGTTGCCTGTAATTGTGAGTGTCGGGTTTTCCTGGTCACTGGTACCGTTGCCATTACTGAAAACCCAGGCGTAGGTATCGGTATTGTTTGCACCGTTGATAGACGTATTTGTAAATTGAACCTCTACAAGGTCAGGGGTACAGCTGTTGTAGCTAACCGTAAAATCTGCGCTTAAAGGCACATCAACGACAACAACGTCCTGCGTAATCATTGCGACACATCCGTCAAGACTGGTAACGGTAAGGCTTACAGTATAAGTCCCCGCAACTGGATAAGTATAGCTGGGGTTTTCAAGGGTGCTTATATCTGTTACTGTGGTAAGGTCGCCAAAGTCCCACACGTAAGTGTCCCCATTGGTGCTGGTGTTGATAAAGTTCATCGTTAGTCCTTGTTCACAACCCGTCATGGTCGTGAAGCTAGGGGCCGGCTCCATTAAGCCAGTAATGTCCACCGTTTGGGTATAAGAACAATCGGTATCCAGGTCGGTAATCGTCACTGTATAAGTGATGTCTCCGGCAAAGGTAAATGTTGGAGAAGGGCTGTTCGGATCATCCAAATCGGTGATTGGACTCCATGCGAAGGAATAGCCACTTAGATTTCCTGTTGCAATAATTTCGATGGTTGACCCTAAACAACCACTAAGGGTAGTAGGGTAGACCAGGCTTCCATCATTGGGGTCAAGTACGATGAGTTCTTTACAAATATTAGTAGAACAACCCAGGTCGTCCATGATAGCTACACAGTATTCACCAGCAACACCTATTGATATTTCAGCAGTATTGGCGGTGAAGCCATCTGGCCCAGTCCAACTGAAGGTGACATTGCCGGTTGCACCAAGGTCACTAGCAACCCAGGTCGTCAAATCACCTTGACAGATTGTGTCGATGCCTTCTACTGTTCCTTGGACGATAGGAACGTTGATTTTTCTAGCAGTAGTCGTATTAGCAAACCACCAAGTATTGATCGTGTTTTTGTCTCCATAGCCAGTCGTAGCGTCATCATTGAAACTATCACAATCAGAGGAGTTGATGTTGAAGTTGTCCCAATTTCGGCAGTTGGTTTCACACGCACAGCCATTGCGGCCATCTTTTACGGCTCCGGTACCGGGATCATCGACGATATTGCGGTCATCCCAATAGAGGAAATTGGAGGAGATATTAGGTTCACAAGTAGGCCGAATGGTTTCAATACAATAGCCATTTTTCATGAACTCCACGTCGTAGGCTGACCAGTGCTGGATACCTTGCGAGTAGAAAAATATGAGGTCGATGGTGTCACCAACTGAAATAGGAGTACCATCGCCACGCAAGCCATCCCATGGAATACAATCACTGAGGTTTCCTTGCGTGAATTCGTATACTAAGGTAACATCCTCAGAGTCGGGGTCGAGAATACCGTTTTGATTAAAATCCAGAACCACTTCTACTTGCCCTGGTTTAGTAACGGCAACCTCAAGGCAGAAGCTATCCTGGTTGATACAGTTAAAAGAGTTGGGGGTTGTCAACTGGCCACAGACACCACTAGGGAAAAGGGTTATATCTGGTTCTGAAAGGAAAATCTGGTGTTCAGCAGAGTTAAGTGTCGCATTTATGCCAGGAATTGATTTCCGATCTTCCGTCAGGTCGCCAGACATTCCCGGTCCGGTACTGTTAAAGGTAATATTAAAGGATAGTCCTTGTAAACCGGCATCGGCAAAGTCGATACGGGAAACGAAGCCATCCGTTGTATAGGAGTACAGCGTTCCGTTAAATTCCCGGTTCCAGTCACAATCAGGGAGGCTGGTGATGTCGCGTTGGGGAGTACGAAACGCCCAGTTGCGCGACCATACACGGCCGTCAATTGGGGTGCCGTTGTTGGCTACCGTGATGTCCCAAAAAGGAATGTTTACTTGTCCTGGGTTAGAATCAGGAAAAGAACCATCAGCGAATTCTACAATGTAATTACCTAGTTGGGTAGGCTGAAATTCATACATCAGCTGCCCACTTTGTAGCGTGGTAACACTGTAGTTGCCAAAAGCCGTTTGGCCCCAGTTGTTGGCGTTGGCATTACTTGGTGTAACAGTGAAAGGACCGTGGACAACTACACCGTCGATGGCCCGTCGAATTCGGAATCGGTATTGAGGAGCAAATGTACCCGCAAAGATAACACCATCGGCGTTGTACTCGGGAGACAGTGCCAGGAAGACTTTTTCATTTAAATCGCCAATGGTCACGTATAGGCGACTGCTTTCAGGACCGTCGAAGGTGGCGAAATTTCCGAAATCAGGGTTTCCTGTTTCCAGCATTACCGGAGAGTCATCTTCGGTAGGAGCTACTTTTTGTACCCCTTCCGCAAAAAGATTGGAAAAGGAGAGCAGGGAAATTATGCTGAGTACTAGCCAATGGCGGCTTTGAAGACCAAGTGATATGTTTGTGACAAACTTCATGGGGTTTGCGTTTTTCAGTTTTAGTCGTTGATTATTCCTGTTTTTCATCCTAGTTTTCTTTGTTGGATTCGGCTGAGCGTACTTCTACGCGGCGTTCCAGTGAAGCAAATAGGTTGAAAATGGAATTCTTGGGATCGTCCAGTTTATCCGTAACCCGTGGATCAGCCTGGGTTTCACCCAGTGGTTGTTCATTAAATCGTAGCGCTCCAATTTTTCTGTATTCTTCAAGTGCACCATCTTTGTACTGGGCAAAAAAGTTCTTTACCGCTACAATTCTACGTGAGCTCAGAATTTCATTGTACACAGATCCAGCTCGTGGACTTGCGAAGCCTTTGAGGTCAAGGCTGAAGGTGTTTCCTCCTTCCAACCAAGCGAGCAAGCGCTTAGAGAATTCTTCCAGATCATAGCGACCACCACGTACCTCCAGGTTAAAGAAGTCGTTGAAGCGGCGGCGGGTACGGAAGGCTTCTTCCAATTCCATCTCTGCGGTGAAGTTTTGAATGAAGTCTTGCTTCTTTTTGTAATACTCCACGTTGGTACTTACATATTCTACATTGGTTGTTGGACTTCTTGATCCTGGGTTAGGGTAGTCATTGTCATAGTACAAGTACAGTGGCAACATAGAATTAGGATCGTCGTAAGGTTCGAGGTAAACATCGAAGCTGATCTTTCCTCCTCCGGCATCTAAATCGGCAGGTGAGAAGGAAATGATATCCATAACGGGCTTGTAGCCCTTGCGGGAAACTTCGAGCTGATAAGGGTGATCCAGGTTGATGGAAAAGCGGAAGTCGTTGCCTTCAGGGTTGATCTTTTCGGCAATCACTTCGCCTGTTTTGGGGTCGATTAAGCGAACCTCAGCGCCAGGCAATGGGAGTTCGGTATTCGCATCGAAAGTAAAGATTTCGAGCAGCTGCCCAAGGTAAAGATCCTTGCGGTAGGTGCCTGTTTCTGGTACTTCGGGGCCAGACAAATCAAGTGAAGTAAGTGCAGGGCCGTAACCTTCGCGTTCGCCACGAATGACATAGCGTTTGCCTTTTTTGACAATGAAGCCAAATTGGTGTGCCTGAAAGTTAGTGGTGCTGTCCACCAGTACTTCCCCTTCTTCATCGGTGTATTCATAAAGATAGACCGTGCTGCCTGTGAGCGGTAGCTTGTCGAGTAAACGATAAGTGTATACTTCCAAGACTAAACCAGGTTCGAGGTACAAATCACGGCGTATTGTGGACACCTCTGCCAGTTTTGGATCATTGGTGTCAATAGAGACCTTCGTTGCGGGAAGATATCCGTCTTTTCGCGCAAAAACTTCGTATTTATTGCCGCGCTTTAGATTGAAATGATGATCATTTCCGCTGGGGTTCACAATGCTGTCTACCAAAACTAATTCTCCGTCAGGAAGATATTCGTAAAGATAGACGGTGGTGCCGATCAAGGCGGTTGAGTCCAGTTTGTTAAACGTAAAGACATCCAGCTTTAAATCTGGTGATAGATACAAGCGTCGTTCTATTTCTTTCTTGCTAGCCAACTCAGGATCTGTGAGGTCTAGCGTATCACGGTCAACCGTAAATCCTGGTTTGGTAGCTACCAGTTCATACTGCTTGCCGGGGATGACAAGGAAGTTGAAATCGTTGGCTGTAGGGTTTTGTATGCTATCGACGAGTCGACGACCACCAGGATTCAGTTCGTAAAGGGCAACGCTGGCACCAGGGAGTTCCGTAAGCTCTAATGCATGGAAGGTCAGTGCAAGGAGCTTGATTTCATCCGTGATTCCTACGCTGTAAATATCGTTACAACAAGCGTCATTGCCATCATCCCAAAAAATAGCCAGTGAATCTGGCCGATTGGAGGCAAAATAAGCTTGTTCTTGGCCAGGAAAACGCGAGTAATACAAGTCGTTGTAACTGCTGTTTACGGGGATACTCATGTGAGTAGGGCGATCCCAGCCTCGGCCATTCCAAGAAGTGCGGTATACATCATAGCCTCCCATGGTTAGCCGTCCATCTGTACTGAAGTACAAGCTTTGGGTAGGTGCGTAGTAGAATGGAGTGACATCATTACCATTTGTATTGGCAACATCAACAGCTTCTACTGGGCCGCAAAGACCACCGGGCAGGATTTCTGCCCGATAAATATCCAGCCCACCTTTACCTCCTTGGCGATCGGATGCGAAATATAAGAAAGGATTATTGGTAGCGGGGTCTACGCCGACACTCGGTTGAGTATTGGTGGCCAACGCATCATTCAAGGGGAGTCGCTTAGGAATTCCCCACTCGCCATCATTGGCGACCATAGCGGAATAGATTTCACACCGGAAATCCTGTGTTCCTCCTTTATAATCACAAAGTGTGAAATAAACAGTATTACCTGTTTTGTCGAAAGCGCTGTGTGCGGCCATACGACCAGGCTGATTGATTGACTTAGGGAGTTGGTCAATTTTTTCGGCACCAGGTTTCTGGTAAAAGATACGAGCTAAACTGCGCCGTGGCAGGATAGAATCTTTCTTGATGAAGTATCTCAAACTAGAAAAGAAAAGCGTGTCGTTGTGATAAAAAGGAGCAAAGTCATTGTTCGGAGAATTAATTTCATCTCCTTGGTGGCGGACGGTTGTCTCTGCGGGCCTGGTGGCTACGTCGGCAGCCCATTCTGCATTGATCCGTTGTTTTTCAGCTTCATCCAGAAATACAGGGTCTACACCATCAGGGTCACTGGTTACAAACTGTTCGTAAAGATTAGACGCTTCTCTATAGAGCCCTTTCTTTTGCAAAACTTGTGCTATTCGATAGGTAAGTAGCGGGAAAGAATCGCGTTGTTCGCTGGAATGAACCCTTAAATAGGCCTTTTGAGCGGTGGTGTATGCGGTAAACTCCTGTGCACTTTCGCCAAGGCGATACCAGAGGTCCATGCGGGAGGTGTCGTACTTCAGGGCTACGTCATAATAACGATAGGCACTGTAGTAATCTTCTTTTGCGTAGGCTGCATCGGCTGCGTTGATCCATTCGCTCAATTGTTGAGCCATTACACTGGAACCAAAGAAGAGAAGTAAGGTAAAGAGGGGAAGTAATCGTTTCATAATTCGCTTGCTCATGTGGAGGGATTAGATAAGTGGACAGAACTTGAAGTTAGGTAATGGGCATACCTTCTTGATGAGGTAACGAACGTTTAGTTCCAGTCCTCCTCGGCGGTTGGTTGCAATGTTAAAATCAGAAATGTTAATATCGTAGCTCAAGCTGGCTCTTAGCATCTCATGATAATGGATCTCGAGTGCCGGATACCAAGCGTCGCCAAATTCGTCGAAGCGGTAACCAACGCCAAGTAAAGCAGACCATTGTTGCCCAGGGTCGCGATTAATGTGAAGCTTTATGCCTGCTGTGCCAAGGTACTGACGATAGGTGTTTTGGAATTGGGCCATTGCGGCAAGCTGTATATCGACGGGGTCGCCTACCTGAATAGTGCCGCTAGCATAAGGGCTCCAGCGGACAGGGAGGTTTACTTTTTCATCTTCGATGAAACTCATGTCGGGGCGATTGAGGTGATGAACACCGATGCCCAGGTCGAGTTTTGAACGCTGGTCAAGCAAATCAATCAAAGCACCACTTTGCAATTCCTGCCAGCGAAAGTTGATGCCGATGCCAGCATCCATGAAAATATGACTTTGGTTAGCAAATGTTTCATTGCTCCCAAGGTTACTATTAAACTGCCCTACGAGAACGTCGAACTGGCGGTCGAAGCGCAGGTCGTCGGTGTCGAAGGCACGTTGCCCTAAACCGAAGGTAAGCCCTCCTGTAAAGAAAGCCTGGTCATTTAGAGGGTAAGTATAAGAACCATATAGACCTACTTGTGCCATGGAGAGCCTTGACGCCCCGGCCTGATCATAGTTTACAGCAATGCCTGAAGCAAAAAAGCCCGGACCACTACGACCGCAGGTGTACTTGTGGTCAGCGGTAGCGGTAAATGTTTTATAGGATACAGGAACCTGATTCCATTGGCTGCGATAACTGGCCGAAATTCGGGTTTCTCCTGCAAAAACACCCGTTAAGGCCGGATTAAGCTGAAGAGGAGCATTGGAAAATTGGGAGTAGTGGAAGTCCTGTGTATGGCCTATTACTGTATAAAGTAATACGATACAGAGTGATAGGAGTATTCTTCTTACCATCATTTAAAGTTGTTTCATGTTCATTCCAGCCTCAAGACTGGAGGGATTATTATAGGTATAGTGTTCGAGTATGCTTGGTCCTGTTCGTTGCAATGGTTGTTTTTTAAGACTTTAGACAAAGTTTTAAGTCACGTACATTGGACATATTACTTCCACTATTTACGTGTTTACGCAAATACTTGGATTTTGTTCTGCTTCTAGAGAATTTGCTAACACTTAGCATATGATCTATAGCACAGCGTCCTGTGTAAACCTATCTAAGAATAGGTATTAAGTAAAGTTGTTTCGCGAAATCCGGTAAAGCAGTTGGATGCTTTGTAAACGTAGAGGCAAAATGATTCTTGTGAAAGAAGCGTTTTGCAAGACGTAAATAAAGCAGGCGCTTTTTTAGAGGAGAAGTTATGATTTGATCAAAATGCCTTCAGAAATTTCGGGCATCAGTTGCATTGCGAAAAATAACGCTTTCCTACCGTAAAATAAATTTTAGACTCGTTTTTCGACTTTTATTTGGTGAAACGAAATCTTTTCCGGTTCTTTACGAAAGAATTTAGCTTTTAAACGAAACTAATCTGATTTAGGGCCGTTTACAAGCACAATCGCAGCTAATACTTACTTTTTATCCCACTGGTAGGTATTTAGCACACATTACAATCCAACACGCCAATAAACCAAAGGAAAATTTTTTTCTTTTGGTGATAGTTTTGTAGCTTTATCCCAAGCTGTTCAACTATCTATTGAACTGGCTAGTTAACTGTCATCCCAGTTGATTATTCAGAGTTATCCCACCAAGTTTGATTTTTGTTTTGACGCCATCCATTACGGAAGGTGTTAAATCGCTTTCAAGTAATTCGGTCATCCCATCGAGTACTATGAATCGACTAACTACTTCCCAAATGATTTTGCGAAGAGAGGAACTTCTTTGTCCCTGCCTTCGGTCTTTATCAAACAACTCAAAAGGAATTTAGGCGTGAAACAAATTTTACTAACAACGATGATGGTTTTTCTGGGAGGGCTCGCAATGAGTGTCCAGGCAAACAATCACTACTTCGTGCAACTAGAAGGGGAAGGGGAAGGAACCTCCTGGAAAGATGCCACAAGTAACCTACAAGAGGTACTGGCGAAGGCGCAAGCTGGAGATGTCATTTGGGTGGCAAACGGTACTTATACTCCTACAAATGAGGCAGACCGTACAGCAAGCTTCATCATCCCTGATGGTGTTCAAGTTTATGGTGGCTTTACAGGAGTGGAAAAGAAACTAACGGATCGTGTTTTAGGCGAAGCCAAGACCATCCTAAGTGGAGAGATTGGAACAGAAGTTCCTGAAGATAACACTTACACGGTTGTTTATTTTCAGAATGCTAGTGCTGCCACTATTCTTGATGGCTTTATTATCACTGGAGGTTATGCCGACGGTTTGGTAGAAGGAGCTGACTTGACAACCTGTGGTGCTGGTATCTATAACAATGGTGAGTTCGGAGTGTCTTCTCCACTTATTCAGAATTGCATTTTAATGAATAACTTCTCTCGGGAAGGTGCTGCAATCTACAACTACGCGAACGATGGTGAGACATCACCAACAATCAGCGATTGTCAATTCGTTTACAATCGCTCCGACTTCAACGGGGGTGCTATTTTCAATGATGGAAATTTTGGCACTTGTAATCCAACAATTAAAAACTGCAGCTTTAAGGGCAATGAGTCAATGTATGGTGCCGGTGTTTTAAACCGCGGCCTATACGGTGAATGTCTGCCAGTGATCACTGACTGTGCATTCGTAGACAACTTCTCTGTTGTTCGGGGTGGTGCAATCTACAACCAGCGCGAAGGTCGCGGTGTTTGTGAAGCACAATTGGAAGGCAATATTTTCGAAGACAATGGTTCTACCATTGGTGACGGTGATGTTGACCAGACGAATAAGTTCCTGAACGAATCACCAGATCAGCCATCTAGGGCTGGTGTGCGCATGAGAAGTGCAGAAGCTATTTCTTACTAGAATTAAGAACTTGTTTCATTTTGCCTGATAAAAGCGGGCTGGTAAGCATAAACGCTTATCAGCCCGCTTGTTTTTTGTAAAGACGGTCGGTTCACAATCAGGAACGGATCTTATTCGTTTCCATATTTATGATCAATATTTTACGTATGCGTCCTTATTGTTTGTCCCTTCTTTTTTTCTTTTTTTTACTGGCATTTAGCTGTGAAACGGCAGTTCTCGATCCTTGGCCACCAGCGCTGGGAGACTTAGTGCAGGGCATTCAAACTCATTTTGTGCCGGATCGTCGGGTCAACCGCCTGGATGTAGATGGTGCAATAATGGAAGATGGTAAACTCTACCTGTGGGGAGAAACTACATTGCCAGAAGCAAAGGATAGTTTATTGAGGGCATTGGCTTCGGTAGATTATCAGATCGTTGACAGTATCAAGGTATTACCCGCTGTGGAATTAGGCGATGCTACTTATGCTCTAAGCCGGCATTCGGTGGCTAATTTGCGTTCTGAACGTGGGCATTCTCAAGAATTAGCTACCCAAGTTTTACTAGGTACTCCGCTAAGGGTCTTGAAACAAGAGGAAGAATGGTTCTTTGTACAATGCCCGGATGGTTACCTGGCTTGGCTACATGGCGGCGAGTTGGTTCGGATGACTTTCGCTGAATTGGCTGCCTGGAAAGCGGCTGACCGAGTGATTTTTAAAGTAGAAAGTGGTTATAGTTATCAAACTGCAGCTACCGATAGCAGGCGTATAGGTGATTTGGTCAAGGGAGGTATCTTAGAAAGAAAGGGGACAGAAGGCAATTTTACCAAAGTACTTTATCCAGACGGACGAGAAGCCTATGTACCAAGTGAAACCCTCGAAGGATTTGGCCAGTGGCTAGATAGCCAGCACTTGTCTTTTTCAGAAACGCAAAAAATCGCTAAAGCTCAGCTCGGGAAACCTTATTTCTGGGGAGGCACAAGTCCTAAAGCGATGGATTGTAGTGGATTCACTAAGACGGTATATTGGCAGCAAGGGTTTATTATTCCCAGAGATGCTTCTCAGCAAGTTCACGCTGGGGCGCCGGTTGATTATGACGAAAACCTGAAGGGATTACAAGCAGGTGACCTTTTGTTTTTTGGTCGCTATCGAGAAGATGGTACAGAGAAAATCACCCACGTTGGTATTTATTTAGGTGATGGTGCTTTTATCCATAGTGGTTCGGATAATGGAGCTAATGCCATCCAGCAATTATTTCCGGATCGGGCAGGTTACGCACCACATCGGCGTGAAAGTCTTCTCCGAGCTAGACGACTAGGGCCAGAGACAACGAATGTCCAGCGAGTCGCAACTCATCCTTGGTATTGGTAAGTTGGTCGCATCATGTTGCTGATTGGTAGCTTTTGCTCTAAGCCGGTACAACTTTTCTTACTTTTTGGGCATTTATTTAAGTAGTTTATTCGTTTTGGGAAAGCATTCGTAGATCAGCGAATATGCTTTTACCTCCTACTTAAAAAAATGTTCTTGATTTTAAGAGAACCAAAAAAAATCGGACTTATGCAACAATGGTGGAAAACAATCCTGGCCGGCGCCGTAGGTGGTGCCATTGCCCTGGCGGGCGTTTTTTTCTTTAGCCAGCATTCGCCCAATATTTCAGCGACGGCCGAGCTTCCTGTTCGGCAAGTAAACCTCAGCCCGGGAGTTGCTCCCTTCAATCCTACTTTTGACTTTAAGGCTGCGGCACAAAGAGCGACGCCCTCCGTCGTTCATATTTCTGCTTCCGGCGGTACTTCTAGTTCTACAGATAATCCTTTGCGGTTCTTTTTTGATGATAGTAGCCCTTTTGGAGGCCCCTCGGGAGCTACTGGCTCGGGCGTTATTTATTCTTCGGACGGTTATATTATTACCAATAACCATGTAGTAGAAAAAGCCGAGGCGCTGACCGTAACATTGAATGACAATCGCAAATTTACCGCCGAAGTAATTGGCCGTGATGATAAAGTAGATTTAGCAGTGATAAAAATTGATGCTGTCGATCTGCCAACACTTGAACTGGCAGATTCTGACCAGGCAGAAATAGGAGAGTGGGTTTTAGCTGTGGGTAACCCTTTGGATTTGACGAGCACAGTAACGGCAGGAATCATTAGTGCCAAAGGGCGTAGCCTGGAGTTAATTCCTGGGCGGGATGCCATTGAGTCATTCCTGCAAACCGATGCTGCGGTTAATCCCGGCAATAGTGGCGGAGCTTTGGTAGATGCCAGTGGAAATTTATTAGGCATTAATACTGCCATTGCCACGCGTACCGGAATGTTTCAAGGCTACTCTTTCGCCATTCCTGTTAATCTGGTTACCCGTATCGCAGATGACATTATTGAGTTTGGGAGTTTCCAGCGGGCGTTTTTAGGGGTAAGCATTTACCCATTGGACGCGGATGCCGCAGTAGAACTCGGTGTCAATATTAACCAGGGAGTTGTAATTGATGAATTGGTAGATGGTGGTTCGGCACAGTATGCAGGGCTACTCCCCCGTGATATTATTATTAAGGTAAACAACCGAACCATTAATGATGTACCGGAGCTTACAGAAATGGTCGGGCGTTCAAAAGTTGGTGATGTATTACAACTAACGGTGATGAGAAAAGGAGAAGAAGTGGAATTACCCGTTCGTATGCGGGCACAATAGATTCTTATAGAGATATGACATTGTTAAGACTTTCTTAACAGTTTGGAATACAACAAATTAGACTTTGATGAGGTTATCATTTTAAAGAAAAAGGGTTCCCTGTAAGATTAGAGAACCCCCAAGATATACTTGTTTAAAGTTGGTTTTTCGTTTTGTTTTGATGTGTCTGCCTCTTGTCTGGGGCAGGCATTTTTTTATTACTGATCTAGCTTTCTTCTTCGAGTAAAGCAAATAAGCGTCCTAAATCATCTTGATTGTTCAAGTTCAAATCGTGTGTACGAACCAAGCGTTTCATGGTTGCTGCTTTGCGAGGGAAAACTTTAGAGATTTGTCTTAAATTGCTTTTGATTTCATAAATGCTGGCACCATCAAAGACCCAGTACTGGTTGCGTTCCATGTATTTATCGGGGCGGCGTACCATACCCAGGTTTTCAACATAATCTTCCTTGCGTAAATACTTGATGGGTTGATGCAGTAGTAAGTAACGATCTCCACGGTGGAGTACTCTATAAAAACGGCGACCATAATCACCTTCACCAAAAAGCTCTTGCATATTCAATGCTTCAAAGGTGAGTGTATCCTTTTCGCCATAAACCTGTACGGCATCAAGGTGCTCAAGAGGAAACTCTCCGATGAACCCAGTTGATAGTTTAACGAAAAGCTCGTTGTTTTCAAGGTCAAGGAGGACATCCAGCATTTCACTGAAGTTGGGTTGCCCTTCAAAACGAATGCGACCAGGCGTATAGGCATCGTATAGGTAAGGAGTGCCCTCCGTTCGGTTTACTTTGCCGTAATTGGAGAGGTCGTTAAGCGTGGGGCCTTCTGGACGAACAAAGCTTAACTTGGTAATCCCTTCGGCACTATTTGGTAAATCTTCCTGAGCGAGTAAGGGGAAGTTACAGCAGCAGAGAAAGAGCACTAGGAAAAATGCGTGATTAATTTTCATCTAGTCTTGTGATTTTAGTTTAAAAAAAAGAAAACTATTGAGAGCTAGCTAGTGGGGAGTATTTCCTGCACTAGCGAACGTCTAATTTACCAAATAATAGGAAGGTAAATAGTGCTGTTTGTCTGATTTAGAGATAGTTTAACGTTTTACTCTCTCTAGAAAGAGGGAATGCTTAGGTGTTTTCTTAAATTTGTTACTTACTTAGAATAAAACTGAAAGCTGATTTTTGTTTGTTCTCGGCCTAATAAGTTACTAGAAAAAACGATCACCATGATAAGAGCAATTACCCCTGTCTTCGTTTGTTTACTATTACTTTGTTCGTCTGCCTTAGACGCACAGTCTGTCGCTCGCGAATGGAACGAAGCATTATTGAGTGCTATACGTAAAGATTTTGCCCGCCCAACGGTACATGCACGTAACCTATTTCATACGTCGGTAGCGATGTACGATGCTTGGGCAGTGTACGATGATGAAGCAGAAACGTATTTACTGGGTAAGACGGTAGATGGGTTTGAGTGTGCTTTTACACCACCGGCGATGCCTGGTGATATTGAAGCGGCCCGAGAAGAAGCAATTAGCTACGCTGCTTTTCGCTTGTTGAGCCATCGTTTTCAAAATTCCCCTGGGGCATTTCTCACCCTCAATAATTTCAATAATGTTTTTGCTGACTTGGGTTATGATGCTGCCTTTACGTCGACAGATTATAGTACGGGGTCACCAGCAGCGCTAGGTAACTACATTGCTCAGCAATTGATAGCTTTTGGTTTACAAGACGGCTCAAATGAACAGGTAGATTATGCCAACCAATATTACGAACCGGCTAATGAGCCGATGATTGTTGAGTTTTCGGGCAACCCTGATATCGTTGATTATAATCGTTGGCAGCCACTAACACTAAGTGTTTTTGTGGATCAATCAGGAAATGTTTTTCCCGGTAATACACCTTCATTTTTAGGGCCGGAATGGGGAGCGGTCAGCCCTTTTGCGCTTTCATCTGACGATTTAACGATTTACGAAAGGGATGGTAACCCTTATTATGTTTACCACGATCCGGGTGCTCCTCCTTATTTAGATACCTTGGCAGGTAGTGGATTATCTGCTGAGTATCAGTATACCTTTAGTTTGGTAGCCGCCTGGTCTTCTCACATGTCACCGGACGACGGAGTGATGTGGGATATCTCGCCTGGGAGTATCGGCAACATTGCCGTGGAGGATTATCCAACAACCATTGAAGGCCTTCGTGATTTTTACGACATAGTGAATGGAGGAGATATTGGGCAAGGCCGAGATATGAATCCAGCAACGGGACAACCCTATCCACCACAAATGGTGCCTCGTGGAGACTACACTCGGGTATTGGCAGAGTTTTGGGCAGATGGGCCGAATTCGGAAACGCCTCCAGGTCACTGGTTTACGATTCTTAATACGGTTAGTGATGATCCCGATCTTGTTCGGCAGTTTGGTGGCAAAGGTGAACTCTTGGAGCCGCTGGAGTGGGATGTAAAAGCGTATTTATCTCTTGGTGGCGCAATGCACGATGCAGCAGTGACCGTTTGGGGTATCAAAGGTTGGTACGATTACCTGCGGCCTGTCTCTGCTATTAGAGCAATGGCTGATCTGGGGCAGAGTACTGACCCTGCTTTACCTTCCTATCACCAAGGTGGAATTCCACTGATTGATGGGCTAATTGAAGTCGTTAGTGTAGGCGATCCATTAGCAGGAAATATGGAGCAGCATGTAGGGAAGATAAAGTTAAAAGCCTGGCGCGGGCCCGATTATGTCACCATTCCTGAAATTCAGGACGCAGGGGTAGGCTGGATATTGGCCGAAAACTGGTGGCCTTACCAACGGCCAACCTTCGTGTCTCCAAACTTTGCCGGATACATCTCCGGGCATTCTACTTTTTCACGTGCAGCAGCGGAAATAATGACCGCCATCACCGGCGATCCATTTTTCCCTGGTGGAGTAGGGGAGTTTGTAGCGCCTGAAGATGAATTTTTGGTTTTCGAAGATGGCCCTAGTATGGATATCACCCTTGAGTGGGCGACCTATAGAGATGCTTCGGATCAATGTAGCCTCTCGCGTATATGGGGAGGTATTCACCCTCCGGTAGATGATATTCCTGGTCGACTGATTGGAATAGACCTCGGTGAAGCTGCTTTTGAATTGGCGGAATCTTTGTTCTATAAAGACGAGGATGAAGATGGCTTTTACAGCTATGAAGATTGTGATGACAATAACGATACGGTATACCCAGGCGCACCGGAAATTTGTGATGGGTTGGATAATAACTGTAATGATGATACAGATGAAGGTGTTTTATTGACTTTCTACCAAGATACGGATGAAGATAATTATGGCGATGCAAGTCAGAGTATTGAAGCTTGTACTGCTCCTACTGGTTATGTAGCCGATGACACGGACTGTGACGATGCCGATGTCAACGAGTTTCCTGGTCAAACCTGGTACCTCGATCGTGACAGTGACGATTATGGCGACGGTAGTACCGTTGTGAGTTGTGAACGACCTGAATTTGGTTATTTACCAGCTGAATTGGTAGCAATTGATACAGATTGTGATGATAATGATGATCAGGAATTTCCTGGGCAGGTATGGTACCTCGATCAGGATGAAGATAATTACGGTGATGGTAGTACGATAGTGAGTTGCGAACGCCCTGAGTTTGGGAATCTAGCTACAGAACTAGTGGCTGTCGATACAGATTGTGATGACAATAATGCCCAAGCTTTTCCTACCCAGGATTGGTACATTGATGCCGATGCCGATGGTTATGGTAGTGGAGAAGTAATCATGGATAGTTGCGAAAGACCTTCTGTAGATGCTTATTTGTCAACTGAATTGACGGCTACCGATGGCGATTGTGATGATACGCGCAATGTCGTATACCCAGGTGCACCGGAAATTTGTGATGATTTGGATAATGATTGTAATGACGAAATTGATGAAGAATTACCTCTTTTCGTTTATTACAAAGATGCTGATAATGATGGCTTTGGTGATATAGAAGATTTTGTTGAAATCTGTGGCGAACTACCGATAGGGTATTCGTTGAATAGTGATGACTGTGATGATACGAACAGTAATATCTATCCCAATGCTCCTGAAATCGCGGATAATGGTATTGACGAGGATTGTACTGGTGTTGACTTTTTTGCAGAAGCAAAAATATTTCCTAATCCTTTTGAGCAGGAGTTGACGGTTCACCTGAATCAGACAGGGCCCGTTAACGTCCGGATTTTTGACCTGAGTGGGCGCCTGGCTTACCGAGGTACAGAAACGCTTCTTGATAACAGGTTTTATCTTTCCTTAGATAATCTTCGGCAAGGTGTGTTCTTACTCCGGTTAGAAACCACCGATGGGAAAGAGTTATTACTGAGAAGGATTATCAAAATGTAGGTAAGTACCAGAAAGGAATCAAAAAATAATTCTGGGGGAGGATGGGAAAATAAGGTCCCGACTTCCCCCCAGATGCCGAGACCTAATGCTACATAATAGCAGGTATTAAACCAATTTTATATACGATAGTATGGTTGGTTAGTTTCGTTAATCGTTGATTAAATTAAAAAACACATTTTTTGCTTAAAGGCTACGGTGATAATTCTGCTGCAAAAAAACTCATTCTGGAAGAAGCTCACCGGTTGGGTTTCAGTTTTGTGGGAGTAGCTAAGGCTGATTTTTTAGAACCAGAGGCAAGGCGTCTGGAAGCGTGGCTAAACCAGGGGCGTCATGGGAAAATGGGCTACCTGGAAAATCACTTCGATAAACGAGTAGATCCTCGAAAGTTGGTGCCTGGAGCAAAGTCGGTCATCAGCTTGCTATATAATTATCACAACCCCGCTTTACAGAAAGATCCTGCTGCCCCAAAGATTAGCCAGTATGCTTATGGCGAAGATTACCACTTTGTAGTCAAGGATAAATTAAAATCCCTCTTTACGTATATCAGGGACAATATAGGAGAGGTCGATGGACGGATTTTCGTTGATTCAGCTCCTGTAATGGAGCGAGATTGGGCGCTAAAGGCGGGTAATGGATGGGTAGGAAAGCACACTTTACTTATCCACCCGAAAGCGGGTTCCTATTTCTTTTTAGCAGAATTGATCAGCGATTTAGATTTGCCTGCTGATGCTCCGATAAAGGATTATTGTGGTACTTGCCGTCGTTGTATTGACGCCTGCCCCACGGATGCTATTGCACCGGAAGGTTACTTAATGGATGGAAGTAAATGCATCTCCTACGTGACCATTGAACTAAAAGAAGCTATCCCCGAAGATTTCCGAGGAAAAATGGACAACTGGATGTTTGGTTGTGATATTTGCCAGCAAGTCTGCCCCTGGAATCGCTTTGCAAGCCCACATGAGGAACCAGCCTTCAATCCTCCCCATGATTTACTAGAAATGAGGCAGGAGGATTGGCAGGAACTTACCGAAGAGACTTTCCGAAAGGTGTTTCGGCGCTCTGCTGTTAAACGCACTAAATATGCGGGGCTTCAGCGAAATATCTCTTTTCTTAAAGGTACAGATGAGTAGCATTAAATAACCCGAGTGTTGGTCGTGACCCAAAAGTCAAAAATACTTTTCACTGCTTTGACGAGCCCTTCTATTTCCAGAGGTTTGGGGACGTAGGCATTTGCTCCTAATTCATAACAACGTACCCGTTCTTCGTTGCTATTGGTATTGGTGAAAACAATGATGGGAACATGACAAAAATCTTCGTTAGCCCTAAGTTGAGCGATGACTTCAAATCCATCGACAAAAGGCATGTTCAAATCTACCAGAACACAGGCTATACTGGCGGCGTATAGACTAGGCACTGCTGCCAGTAATTCTTGACCATCGGGGTAATGAAGTAAATTGACAGGACTGTCAAGTTGAGAAAGCGCATATTTTAATAAACGTACGTCTTGAGGGTTATCCTCTGCGAAGAGGATAGATATAGGATTGTCCATTGCACAAATTATTACAACTTGACCGATATCTAGGAGGTCAAGTGTTGTTCATAGTATGAGTGTGTCTGTGTGTAGTTCTAAAAGTGGCCTTGTTGTGTTTGGCTTGCTTGGAATGAGTGTATTGACACTTATATGGTAAATAAGCTACAATTGTTTCACAAAATGCTTCTTTTTTGCGAAAGTAAAAAATCTGATGGAGCGCGCTCTAAAATAAATTAAGCTTTCGTTTTCAAAAAGATGATCAATTGGACTATTTTTTCGTGGGCAGCACTATGTGGGATACTTATGGTTCAAACCGGCCTACCAAGCCGAGTTGGCAAGTGTGCCCGTTATTTAAAAGAAAGCAGCAGAGCCCTTGAAGAAGTAGCGAAGCTAACTAAGAGCCAATTTGTTTTTTGCGCAATACATGGTATTTTGCATTCTGAAAATGAAGAACTAATGCACCGATATGTAGTTGTACGCCTTCCAAAGCTATTTTTTTTCTTATGCTTACTAACGATGGTAGCTTGTACTCAACAAACAGACGATCCTCAGGATAAGAATGAGACAAGCTCCTCAAGGCCGTGGAAATTGATTTGTCTCGGTAGTGATTGGACAATTGGTGCGGGGCTGGAACCCGAGCAAGCTTATCCTGCTCTCCTGAAAATGAAATTATCAGCATTACAACCCGTAAAAGTCGTAAATGCAGGGATAAAAGGAGAGCTGGTCGGTAGTGCTGCCGACCGGGTGGATTGGATACTACAACAGCGATTAGATGCACTGTTGATTCATTACGGAAGTACATCGTCAGGGGCATTTCCTGCCAAGGAATTAGAAGACTGGAAGCGGTTGTTTAGTAAAATCCGTCTGGCTTATCCAGAGGTTCCTGTTTTCGCCACCTCGAATAATGCATTGAAAAATAAGGACGAGTACCCCGAAGCCTTGGGCCTCCTTTTGGAACAGTATGATGTTCGCTGGATAAATAACAATATTCCAGACCAGGTAACAGCACCACAATACTGGCACGATAATAGAGAATGGCTGAGTAGAGAGGGGCAAGAAAAGATAGCAGAACAACTGTTCTCGATGATTTCGCCGTTAGTAAAAGCATTACCGAAGTAACCGTATGAAGCATCATAAACCTGAACATCTCCCTGTTATCAAAGAAACCAAGCATTGGCTGGCGGTAAATAAACCGGCAGGATTAAATGTAGAGCAACTCTGGGATTATCCAAGTGTAGAAACGCAGGTGAAAAACTACCTCAAGGGAGGCCATTTAAGGGAGCCTTACCTTGGGATTGTTCACCGGATAGATCGCCCGGTAAGTGGTGTACTCTTGCTGGCTAAGAAGAAGAGTGCGCTAAGGCATCTCAACCAGCAGTTTGCTGAGCGAAAAGTGCAAAAGGTTTATTGGGCTATTTGTTCGGGCGTGCCACCAAAGCAAGAGGGGACACTGGTTCATTACTTACTTAAAGATCAAAAAAATAAACGTGCTGAAGCCTTCACAGAACCCCGGAAGGGCGCCATTTTAGGAAAGCTGGAGTATAGGGTTGTCAAAAATAATGGAGATTGGAGTCAGTTGGAAATTCGACCACTTAGCGGGAAATTTCACCAGATCAGGGTTCAATTGGCAAGCATTGGTTGTCCGTTGCTAGGAGATGAAAAATATGGTGGGCCAATCGGCGATCAGCCTAACGAAATAGCCTTGCATGCGCGTGAATTGTCTTTTGTTGACCCATTAAGTGAGCAGAAGGAAACCATCATAGCTGATCTTCCAATCAATAATAAACTATGGGAGGCCTGGAGGGGAAATAGTTAAATTTATGTTGTTCTATTTTTATTACCTTTACAAAGCATATTGTTGAATTAGTCTGTATTAAAATTTAAATCTCTGGACACTTTTTTCCCTACGCTCTAAATTATAAGGTAAATAAAGTGATAGAGGGCAACCAATATCACATTCGTACCCTGTTTGAATTTATTATCACCCACGTGCAAGAAGGGTGTTTGATTTTTACCCAACACATTTACACAAAAGGTGGTGTTTTTTACAATCAGTTCCTTGAACCGATTGAGGTCTTATGTTAGTAAACTATGAATACAGCAACACAACTATCTTCTTCCTTTGTTTTTGTACGAAAACAAAACATTCTTTATAAGGTCTTCCATGAGGATATCTGTTATATCCAGGCCGAAGGGAACTATTGTTACATCGTCACGCGTAAAGGAAGTAAGTATGCCAGTAAGATTTCACTAAGACAACTAGTGCAACGCTTGCCAGAAGATCAATTTATTCGAATTCACAAGAGTTACGTTGTCAACTTTTGTCAGTTGTCCAAAATTGATACAAAGGAACGGCTTGCTTATATAGAAGAAGAGGTGCTCCCTATTGGGCGTACTTTTCTTAGCAGATTAACCGATAGCGTTTTGATCATTTAAATATGGCTTTAGCATACGAGCATGCAGGTACTCAGAGAATTGGTGCAGATTATTACTCGAATAAAACTACGTTCTATTCGTAGGCTTGGTTTTCCGTTTAATCAGGACACCCAGTTGGGGGAAATGTATGAGCTATTGGCTGATCAAGTAGAGGATGAGGAAGTTGCTCGTGCAATCACAGATCAATCTAGTAAGTCGGGGACATTTCGGCGCTTAAAGTCAGATTTGATTGACCGACTTATCGCTTCCCTCTTTTTGGTAGATTTATCTTTACCCTCCTATAACAACCGGCAGCAGGCTTATTACATTATTCATAAGAATTGGGCTGCCAGCAAAATTCTCTTTGGTAAAAATGCCAGGATGGCTGCAGTAGAGCTTGCAGAGCAGACGCTACGCCAAGCATTGCGCTATGAGTTCAATGATTTGGCTTTTGACCTCAGTAGAAATCTAAAGCTTCATTTTGGTACAGTAGCGGGTAATCACAATAAATACAAGGAGTACGCCAAGGAATGCACCCGACTGCAAAAAGTATTGCAGGCAGAGATTATGGCAGAAGACAACTATACTCGGTTTATCAGTGAATTTGTTCGTAAAAAAGCAGACACGGCAATTATTTTAGAGGAAGCAAAAAAAGCCCACCTTTCTTTACTCCCCTACATAGAACAGTACGACTCATATACCTTACATCTTTATTCCGGGCTCTTGGAGATGGGGATACATACAGCTGCTTCCTCCTATGAAGTTGCCGATAGTGTTTGTGATAAGTTGATTGCGTTTTTTGAGGACAAAGAATACGAGGCAAGTGTACCGCTTCAGATTGCGTATTATCAAAAACTCTTATGTAGTTTCCAATTAGGTAAGTTTGCTCAGACGACCGATTTCGTGATACGAGGGCTTGAGCTATTGCAGGAAGGATCGTATAATTGGTTCAAATTCCAGGAGACTTACCTGGTATTAGCGCTGCATACTCGCCAATTTAATACAGCTTATGAGGTGTTTTGCAGGGCTACGGGGCATGCCCGTTTTAAAGCTCAGCAGGAAGAAATCCAGGAATACTGGCGGATATTGGAGGCTTACCTTTACTTTTTATTTGAGATTGGAGAGCTGGAAAATGCTGCTACAGATAAGCGGTTTACGAAATTTAGAATTGGGCGTTTCCTAAATCAGATACCTATCTTTTCACAAGATAAAAGAGGGGTCAATGTTAGCATTTTAATCATTCAAATCCTTTTACTTATATCCCAGAAAAGATATCATGATACCTTTGTGAAGGTTGATGCCGTAGAGCAGTATTCGCGTAGGCATTTATTTACCAAGGATACTTTACGCTCGTTCTATTTCCTGAAAGCTTTACTGGAGTTGCCCAAAAACTCATTTCATAAAGTAGCCGTTCAGCGGAAAGCAGCTAAGCATTTGGAGAAAATGCGTGCTCATCCATTGGAAGAAGCTGGACAAACCAGTTTTCTTACCGAAATTATTCCCTTTGAATTGCTGTGGGAGTACATTACGGGGCTTTTAGATAATGATTTTCATTAATTTGTGTAAAAATATTTTTATATTAATAAAAGTGTTATATATTTGTAGAACCCAAGCAAAGAGCACACAAAAGCTATTCTACCTACCTAAATTCATTGCGCCCTGCCATTTCCCGGTAGGCTCAAGTGAATTTGTTTATTCTAAGTAACAGTCTAATTAATTTTCGACTTCCAGTTTTCAGGGAGCGACAAACGATTGTGCCATAGGCATCCCTTTTGGGGTAATGAGTTTGTTCAAGCTGAATATGAAAGAAGACCGTTGATTTTGACCAATGCTAACAGTGGATTTTACCGCTGTTTTTTCTCGTTACTAATCATTTTAGTAATGGGATTGACGGTGCAGTATATCCAAAGATTAGTCCCGAAACTAGCGTTAAAACACTATCCCGATCAGCTCATTTAGAGCTAGGTCAACACAACAACACAATAGGTTTCCAGTCACTGGTTACCCTGTTCTTGGTATGCTAAGACAGGGGTATTGATCAGGACTAAATAGCAAGGTTTTGTAGAGCTACGACTCATTTGGTGAGTTCGTCCTTTCTCCTTGTTTGCCACACAATAAGTTTTGACTTCGTGTAGCATTTTTGCTGCATTTTTTATAACGGGATAAATCACATGAAATGGAAAAATTACAATTAAACACAGTTAACTTTTTGGCAATTAACAGACACCAGCGAATCATTATTGTAGAAACTACAGGGCCATCGTTTAAACGATCTTGTGCTTCGTAAGTGATTGGTTAGTAGTTGTTAGTGATTATTTTTTGCTACTAATTGCTTTTTTTAGATGGTTTGTTTGGTACGGTTTTGTATTGTTTTGTTCTACGTTTTACGCTTATATTTGCTCTGTCAACAATTGCGTTGACTTATCACATGAAAGAACGACGACCGTAACTATACTTTTTGAAAGAGCTATGAAATAGTCAATTCCCCCCTAATGACTAGTTAAAAGTCCCTACTTTAGCAATAACCGAAGTAGGGGCTTTTTTCTGAAAGTTTTTGGCCAGCTCTTAAGGCCAGCTTCTATTGAGACACTACACACAAGAAATTTTAAGGAACAAATAGCTTGTTAATAGCTATTTGTGCGTGAAGTGTACAAATCATTAATTGCATGAAAACTATTTTCCCCGGTTACTCATCAAGAGTAGCAACACCTGTTATTGGTGGTTTTTGGGTATTCATTTCCTTTTATGTTCTTTTTCCTCCTTTTGTTTACTTAACAATGAAGTAAACGTAATAGCTGGCATTCTCTTTACAGGAGGGTTGCGTTGAGGAGCTTAGTAACATAGATCAAACGATTAGGAAATGGATACATTGAAAGAATTAGCGCTGATCATTACGCGCAACAAGGCTAAATCAATCGAGGTTTTAGACACTCAGAAACGCGAGGAGTCTAAGATCAATGATTTCTATTATCAACTAACGGAAGGTTCTTTTACTTCTGATGAAGAAGCTGCAGCCTATTTTTATCCAGGTCAGAAAGGAGGAAGCAATTATCGTAAGCTTAAGGCAGGCTTGAAAAGCAGAATGCTCAATTCTCTTTTCTTTTTAGATGTAAAGAAAAGTACTTATACCGATCGGCAGAGTGCTTATTACGAATGCTATAAGGATTGGGCTACGATAAATATATTGTTGGCTAAAAATGCTTATACTTCGTGCAAAGAGTTGTCTAAGAAGGTTTTACGTTATGCGGATAAGTATGAGTTTACAGAGCTTACCCGAGACGTTTCCCGAGTTCTCCGGTTGCACTATGGTGCCCAAATGGGAGATGTAAAACAATACAAACACTATCGCGAGGTTTACGAAACGTATGACCAGATCTGCCGTTGGGAAGATATCGCTGAACGGCATTATACCGATATAATGATTGAGTATGTGAACAGCAAAAGCAGCAAAGATCATTTGTTGTTGTTTGTGGAAGATGCACTGCTCGAGTTAGAAAGTTACATAAAGGAGTCTGACTCCTATCGCTTAAACCTTTACTACTTCTTGATTAAGCTGGTAAAGCAGAGTATGGTGAATGATTTTCAAGCGGTTTATCTTGCGGGCCAGGAAATGGCCAGTTTTTTCGAGGCTAAGAATTATACAGCAGCTACTCCTTTGCAGATCGCTTATTACTACCAGTTGTTAGCGTGTACCCAGTTAGGGCAATACCCAGAGGGGAAGAAAATTGCACTCAAATGCCTGGAGTTGCAATCGGAAGGCAGCTTTAATTGGTTCAAGTATCACGAACTTTATTTCCTTCTGGCCATGCATAGTGGTGAATACCAAGAGGCTTTATCTATCTATAATAAAGTAGTAGATAACTCTCGGATGAAATTCTTACCTGATAATGTAAAAGAGATTTGGACCATTTTCTGGGCTTATTTATACTATTTGGGAAGCATTGGTGAACTGGATATCACAGGAACTGATAATGTGTTTTCGAAGTTTCGATTAGGTCGCTTTATTAATGAAACACCTATCTTTTCAAAAGATAAACGTGGTATGAATATCGCGATATTGATTATTCAAGTTCTCTTTCTAATTGAACAGAATAAGTATAATGTTGCTATTGATAAATTAGAAAGTCTTGATAAATATTGTGCTCGTTATTTGCACAAAGAAGAAACACTTCGTTCTTATTACTTTTTGAAAATGTTACTTTCTTTCCCCAAAGGAGCTTTTCATCGGGTAGCTGTTGAGCGCAAGGCGTCCAGTTTTATAGATAAATTGAAGAATATCCCATTAGAGAATGCTAATCAGACCTACAAAATAGAGATATTACCTTATGAAAAACTATGGGAGTTTGCCATCGATATGCTTAATTTAAAGGGGTACAATACCCGGAATTCAGTAGCAAAGTAACTTTTTTGTATTATTTTTTGTTTTTGTTTGTTGTTGGTAATGAGTTTTTTATGTTTTTTTAGCTCCTTTTTCTGATTGATTAAAGGTTGTACAAATCTGCCGTTTTTGTCTCGTTGTTCCTATCTCCTCTCTTTACCTTGTGGCTCATCAAGAGTTAATCCCTGGTTGTTCTTAATATTCTGAACTTCCTACAATATGAAAATTGTTCCCTCGAATTTTACTCTGGGAGAAATAAAAATAGACTTACAAGTCGTTTTTGGATCACCTTCTCGCGGCTGTGCGGGAAGTGGTGTTTGTAAAATGCTGCCACATAAAACGACGATTCCTGATACTTGGTCTTGCCGTGTGTGGCAGGGCAGGCTGCATTTTTTTGCCAATGATGAAATGAAGTTGAACCTTTCGTTGAATCAGCAACTAGCTTATTCTTTTTTAAAAGAATGGTTTTCTATGGAGACATTTCTTGTAGAAGAAGAGTTTCAATTGCCACTTTGGCTCTCTTCTCATTTGGGGAGAGGGCGTTGGTTTATCCCTGCTGGTTGTTACCCTTTTGAAAGTCAAGGTTCGCTGACTGTTGAACTGAAAGTAGAAAAAGTTGAAAAGAGCCGAAAAGTACTTAGAGAGCATTATTTATATGGAGCTTAATTATTGAAACAGGCTCCATATAAGATATGCAATAATGATTTGTTTTTTTAGCAAGACTACGCTTTTCGCGTAGTCTTGTTTTGTTTAAATTGTTGATTTTGAGCAACTTGTGTGTTTAGCGATTGGTTTTAGGTCTATTCTGAGGAACTCAATTCTCGAGTTGCTGTCCCCGCTATCCCTTCTTTACTTATGTAAATTTGTTCTAATGAGTTGAGGCACCGCCAGGTGCTGTCAACTTGATGAAAAAAATTACAACTGTTGCATTTTTTGACATGAAGTTTTCTTTATGTCAATTCAATATTACCCGTTTGTCGTGGTAATACTGGAGGGAGAAATGCAATGAACAAATCACATGAAATGAAAAAGATTACCCACATTCCGCACCTTCCTTTTGGCAGAATTATTACTGTTGATACAGTTAGCCCTTAGTGCCAATTAAAATCATTTTATTGTTTTTTATAAAAGTATTAATCATTGGTTATCATTAATTTATGATGATAAAGTTTTCTTTTGTGCAAATACTGAGGGGGACGTTTTTGGCTTTTTTTTCTCTTTGTGTAGCGTAGTTGCACTTTAAATTTGAGCCAAAATCAGGTGGACCCTTGAGTTTCTTCTAATTAAACGAAGTGCCTTTCTCTATCCAACCTCTGATTAAAATTTAAATAACAACAGGATTGATTCTTTTTGCGACGACCACTGAAATAATTATTAAAACAAATCAATAATCACATGAATCTCGGTAGACACTTAGCAAGGCAGCTAAACAACCAGAGGAGTGAGCGTAGGAAAATTTTGTTTTCCGCTATTTCTCTCTTTACGCTGCTATTTATTCTTTTAACATCTTCTCCCATGGTGGGGCAGTCTGGTACTGCCTTTCGTGATTTTAATGGTGATGGACTCCAGACCGGAGCAGAACCAGGCGTGGAAGGTGTTATCGTAAAGCTTTATGCAAACGCGGCGCTTCCGGCCAAAGATATCTTAATAGGAGAAACGGTAACGGGCGTTGGTGGAGCATATGATTTTTCCACTTTAGTAGTAAGTGGTCGAGCAGCAAACCCCGGTGAAAATATTCGCTTGGAGTTCGACATTCCTACCGATTTTGAATGTGGCCTTGAAGGAGGCGTAGATTTTACAGGCTATAGCGGAGAGATTTACGGTTCTAGTGTGCAGTTTGCTGCTGGCCAAGAATCGGGTCTTGACTTCGCTATAAACTATCCTGGGCAGTGGGTTTCAACCCCTGACCCTATCACTATTTTACCTTGTTATGTGTTTGGTGCTCCGGTTGGCGTTGTTGCTAATTCACCAGCCTTGGTTCAGTTTAATTATTTGGACAATGGTGTTCCTGAGAACCATTCCAGCGGACAAGCTGGAGTAGATCAGGCAGAATTAGTATCTACAATTGGTGAAGTAGGGGCTTTGTATGGGGTGGCTTTTTCTCGTTCAGCTCAAAAAGCTTTTACTTCAGCAGTTATGCGCCGGCATGCTGCTTTCGGCCCATTAGGACCAGGAGGTATTTACTTGGTGGATCCATTTTCACCAAATGCAGATAAAACAGAAGATTGGTTGAACCTAGATGCCATTGGTATTGCTACCAGTGACCCTATTGGACCTTATCCACCTAACCCAGGTAATAATACAAGCCCGGTAAGTGGTTACATTGGTACCAATGTAGAACGTGGATTGAATGTTGCTCCTGATCAACCTAGTACTGATTATGCTGCTGGTGACCAGGTAGGTAAAGTTTCATTGGGGGATATTGATATCTCTGATGATGGTCGGTATTTGTACGTCGTAAACCTGTATGATCGTAGAGTTTATGAAATAGACTTAGTTAACCCTCAAAACCCCCAGGCACCAACCTTGGCTAATGTGGCTACACGTGTGCGTAGTTGGCCAGTACCCGATCCTGCTACTTTAGCAATGCACGGAGAAGAGCGTCCTTGGGGATTGAAGTACTACCGTGGTAAACTGTATGTAGGTTTAGTGCTTTCAGGCCAAGACATTAATGGAGAAGTGGTTTCTCCAGTTTCTGGCGTCGGTGATAGCAGAGTCGGAGATGGCCTTTTAGGCTATGTCTTTGAGTTTGATCCAGTTGCAGAAACCTTTACTGAAAGACTGAGTTTTGACTTTGATTACGGGCGCGAACGTGCCTGGATTCCTTGGGGGTATTCTGGTCTTTCTGGGTTAAGTCGTTATTTTGCCGGCACCGAACGGGAAGTAGCAGCGCCAATTATTGCTGATATCGAATTTGATGATCAGGGAAGTATGTTGATCGGTATTCTGGACCGTAAAGGAAACCAATATGCAATTAACAATAATAATTACAATGGTGTATTAGTCAATTATGAATATGCTTCGGCAGGGGAATTACTCCGTGCTGATGTGAGTTTCTCTGGAAACGACTGTGTTTATAACATTGTCACACGCCCAGGAACAACAGACTTTTATAATGATAACTTATTACACCCAGAATCGGTACAGGGTGGTTTGGCTGTACTACCTGGTGCTGGTGACGTGATGGCTGTTTGGCTTGATCCCATTTTGATTCGTTCAGGTGGAACAATTCGATTAAATAACCAAACGGGGGCTCAAGTACCTGGTTCCGCTTACGAAGTATTTGATGATCGTTTTACCGTTGGCGGTAACCCGAATCAAACAGCAGCACCTAGTAAAGCTAATGGCCTAGGAGATATAGAGGTAGGCGGTGACCCTGCTGGTATCGAAATTGGTAACTTGGTATGGGCTGACTATGATGAAGATGGTGTTCAGGATAGCGGTGAGCCGGGAATTCCCAACGTAACCGTTGAATTATGGTCAGGTGATGATGCGACGATGATCGCTAGCACTGTGACCAATAGTACTGGTAATTACTATTTTAATCAAACAAATATTATTGATGGGGACCCTACCACACCTGGTGATCAACCAGGCCTATTGTCGTTTGGTACCTATAAATTATATGTTCGTGCAACCCAGTACGGCAACGGCCAGCCTTTAGGCGGCTTTGAACCAACCTTACTTGATCAAGTAGGGACGGGTAAAGTTGACTTTACTGACCACGATGGTGTGGAACAGGGCAACGGTGATTTGCAGATTATGCTAACCATCGGCCGGTCTGGTGAAAACAACCACACTTATGATTATGGTTTACAGTGTGTTTACGAAGCTGGTGCTTCGTTCATTCCTGTTCCTGCTGGATGTGATGGTTTAACAGAGTTGAATGACGGTTACATTGTATTGGCTGCTTTTAATACCGGAACTGATCGTTATGGTATCAGTCCGGGAGCTGGCGCTTATGCAGGCCCAATGTATGGTGCAGCATCAGCAGTACCTGCGCTTGGTGAGTCTATATTAGAAAATGTTTCTAATGCGGGCGGTACATTTGTTATTCGTGTTTATGCTGGTAATGAACTTTGTTTCCAGGATTACACGGTAATTGTTCCTCCTCGTACTTGTCCTGCTGATCCATCTGGTTATATCTATTGTGAAAATACCGGTGAAATTATCACGGGAGGGTCTATTCAGGTTATTCCCCCTGCAGGTGGTAATGTACTTATCACAAGAGATGGTAGCGATGGCCAATATGAATTCTTTAATGATGGCACGGATGGTGTTTATCAGATCGTATTTACGCCTCCTACTGGTTATGCTTTAAGCACAGCCTGTAATGACCTTGGGCAACTTAACCCAGGGCCTGGAGACCCTAATCCCTTCGTTTTAGGTTCTAGTGATGCAAACAATGATGGATTTTTGGATAATGCACTTTGTGCTAACAACTCCTTCTATTTAGAATTTTTCCTGGAAACAGGAGATCAGATTCTTTTAAACAACATACCGCTTTCTTGTGGAAAGATTGGCGATTACGTTTGGGAAGATAATAACCTTGATGGTGTACAGGACGGCAATGAGCCTGGTGTACAAAATATACAGGTTGTTCTTTACGAATGTGCTGGCGGTGTAAAAGGTGCAGAACTTGGAACAACAACAACAGACTCACAAGGTGCATACTGCTTTACTGGTTTGCCAGGTGATGTTGAGTATTGTGTCGAGTTTGATTTAGCCAACTCTACCAACCCATTTGCTGACCTGTATGCCTTTACTGCTCAGGATCAAATGGGAGCTGGGATTGATGATACAAATGATAGTGATGTAGACCCTGCTAGTGGTTGTACCACCAGTGTGCTGCTTACGCCTGGCCAACAATACGAAGATTTCGATGCTGGTGTAATCCTCGTTGATATGGGTGACTTGCCCGAAGATACGGGCTATAATACGACCCTTGGTAATGGTGGCCCAGTACACTCTGTACCATCTACTGGAGCGGTTGTAAAGATTGGAACAGTAGTAGATATAGAACTAGACGGTCAACCAAGCCCTGATGCGGATGGTGATGGTGACGACGAAGACGGCTTTGATCCTAATGCTCAAATGTTCATCCGTACACAGGCTCAAGATCTGACGATCCCTGTGATGAACATGACAGGAGGCCCTGCCAAGCTTACGATGTTTGTAGACTGGAACAACGACGGTGTTTTCGAAGCCATGTACACGGATCAAGTGGAAGATGGAGAAATGACTGCGTTGCTGACTAGCGTTACGCCACCAGCTGATGCGGTACTGAATAGAGACATTGGTGTACGCTTCCGTATCAGTACGGATATGCCTTCTGTTATGTCTCCTGACGGCCCTGCGCCTGATGGTGAAGTAGAAGATTACGAGATCGTAGTAATGGCCTTTGACTATGGTGACCTTGTTGATGCAGGTACCGGAGTAGGAGAGCAAGACTATGAGACTTCTACTACCAGTGGTGGTCCTGTACACAAACTAGCTACAGATGACAATAACATGGTTATCCTTAAGTTAGGTGAAACGATTGACGATGAGCTTGACGGTCAGCCAAGTGCTGATGCGGATGGTGATGGTGACGACGAAGACGGCTTTGATCCTAACGCTCAAATGTTCATTCGTACACAGGTTCAAGATCTGACGATCCCTGTGATGAACATGACTGGAGGCCCTGCGAAGTTGACAATGTTTGTAGACTGGAATAACGATGGTGTTTTTGAAGCCATGTACACCGATCAGGTGGAAGATGGTGAAACGACTGCGTTACTTACCGGTGTTACGCCACCAGCTGACGCTGTATTAAACAGAGACCTTGGTGTAAGATTCCGTATCAGTACAGATATGGCTGCGGTAATGAGTCCAAACGGCCCTGCACCTGATGGAGAAGTAGAAGATTATGAGATTACAGTAATGGCGTTTGACTACGGTGACCTTGCTGATGCAGGTCCTGGCGTAGGCGTACAAGATTATGAGACTTCTGCAACCAGTGGTGGCCCTGCTCACAAAATAGCTACGGATGACAATAACATGGTCATTCTTAAGCTAGGCGCAACGGCTGACGATGAACTTGACGGTCAGCCAAGTGCTGATGCTGATGGTGATGGAGACGATGAAGACGGATTTGATCCTAATGCTCAAATGTTCATTCGTACACAGGCTCAAGATTTGACGATCCCTGTGATGAACATGAC
>NZ_JBOEFX010000071.1:0-2168 GCF_050633125.1 Lewinella sp. | reverse complement strand
TTTGACTATGGTGACCTTGCTGATGCAGGTGCCGGAGTAGGAGAGCAAGACTACGAAACAGCTGTTAATAACGGAGGTCCTGTGCACAAGCTATCGACCAACGCTAATGATATGATTACACTCAAGTTAGGAGCATCTGTAGATGATGAGTTAGACGGTCAGCCAAGTGGTGATGCCGATGCTGACGGAGCAGATGAAGATAGCTTTGTACCTGGTGACTATATGTTTGTAGCAGGTATATCGCAAGACCTAACCTTCCCAGTTATGAACATGACTGGTGGTGACGCGAAGCTTACCGTATATATTGACTGGAACAACAATGGTGACTTTAATGACGCTGGTGAGATGTACTTCACAACAGTAGCCGATTTGGCTACAAGTGCAACGATTACCGGCATTACGCCTCCATTGAGTTCTACCCTGAATGATGACCTTGGTTTCCGTATTCGCTTGACGACAGCAACTGCCATGAGTCCTAACGGACCTGCACCTGACGGAGAAGTAGAAGATTACGAGATTGTAGTAATGGGCTTCGACTATGGTGACCTAGTCGATCCTAATGCTGGCTTGGACGAACAAGACTATGAAACACTAACCGCTAACGGCGGGCCAAGCCACAAAATTAGTACGAACGAAAACGATGAGGTTACGTTGAAGATTGGCGCTAGCGCTGACCCTGACGTTGATGGCCAAGTCAGCGATGATGCTGATGGTGATGATGCCGATGGCATCGACGATGAAGACGGTTTCGATCCTGCGAACGTAATGTTCGTAACAGGACAAGCTGTTAGCCTGGACATCCCAGTGATGAACATGACGGGCGCCCCTGCCAAGTTGACCATCTTTATTGATTGGAACAACAATGGTGACTTTAACGACGCTGGCGAGATGTACTTTGTAGATGTTGCTGACCAAGCAACTACGGTAACGATTGCAGATATCGTACCACCACTTACTGCTACTTTGAACGATGACATCGGTTTCCGTATTCGTCTGAGTTCTGACATGGCAGCAAGCATGAGTCCTACTGGTCCTGCACCTGATGGTGAAGTGGAAGACTACGAAGTAGTTGTAATGGGCTTTGATTACGGTGACCTTAATGATCCAGCAGTTGGTACTGACGGTGATAATACTGATCCTGATACCCCTGCTGATTACCAGACCACCATTGCTGATGGAGGTGCTGCGCACAAAGTTCTCACGGATGAGCAGGACATGGTTATCTTGAAAATCGGTGCATCTGAAGAAGATGAAGCTGATGGTCAGCCAAGTGCTGATGCGGGTGTTACCGGAGGTGATGATAACAGCGAAATTGATGATGAAGACGGTTTAGATTTAGACAACATTCCATTATTCATCGTGACGCAAACGACTGATCTGGACATTCCAGTGATGAACATGACGGGAACAGAAGCCACGATAGCAGTTTATGTAGATTTCAACAAGGATGGTTTCCTTGATCCTGCAACGGAGAAATTTACAGCTCCTGTAGCTGATGGTGCAACGAACGTAACGGTAAGTGTTGGCCCTATTCCTGCGGATGCAGTAGTTGGCCAAGATGTAGGTCTGCGTATTCGCCTGGCCAATGATATGGCTGAAGTAATGACTTCTACCGGTATTGCTAATAGTGGAGAAGTAGAAGATTATATGATCCAAATCATCGGTTTTGATTACGGTGATTTACCTGATACGTACACAACAACGGGCCCCAACGCTCCTCGCCACATTATCTCTGAAGTGCTTAAGCTCGGATCATGTGTGGATACAGAGTTGGACGGTTTTCCTGAGCCAATGGCAGGCATGATGCAAGGCGGTGATGATGCTGATCCTGGTCTGTTTACTTTCGGTACTTGTACCGATGGCAGCGACGAAGACGGTATTGTATTTAGCCATCCATTTATTCCTGGCAACGAGTCATGTATCACGGTAAGTGCCATGAACATGACCGGTGAAGATGCTGTACTACAAGTATGGGTCGACTGGAACGGTGACGGTATGTTTGGTGCTGGTGAAGAATTGGCATTCGCTGACGGAACAGTACCTGATGGTGGTGTTGCAAATGCCGAATACTGCTTCCCTGTACCAGCAATCGTTGGTTACAGCGAAGGATCTTTGTTCGTTCGTGCTCGCTTGAGTTCGGATGGTGGCCTTACGCCTGATAGCCAAAC
>NZ_JBOEFX010000070.1:0-55999 GCF_050633125.1 Lewinella sp. | reverse complement strand
CACTACCGCGAGGAACGAGCACCAAAGATAAGAAAAACCAAAAAGATAGCACCGAATACATACCAGCCATACGTTTTCCATCCAGCTCTAGCAAAAACTTGATCTTGGCCAACGAGAACAAAGCTCGCCCAGTAATGAGGGTGGGCACTCAGTCGGTCTTGCTGGTCTAGGTAATTGAGCTGGGCCTGCTGTAGCGCGCCACTGGTGGATTGCCCTCCTGCCAGTGCATCATAAAACAGCGGCATAAGTTCCGCTGTAGCGGCATCCGATACTGGCCAAAGACTACCAATCAAGGCCCGCGCACCTCCTTGCAAGAAGGCCCTGCCTATGCTGAGCACCCCTTCACCGGCGCGGTAAGGGCCCGACTGCGTTTCACAAGCGCTCAGGACGACCAGCTGCAATTGTAGTGGAAGATTAGCGATTTGGCTGGCGGTGAGGCTGCCGTCTTGCAGAAATAAGGCCGATTGACTTGGGTCTTCCTGATCGCGGCAAGCGTGGGTGGCTATATGCCAGACGGTGAATTCCTCCTTGCTGCCAGTGAGTGCCTGAAGACGAGCTTCCGGGCCGAGAAAAACTTGCCCTTTTACTCGACTGATGATGGCTTCGGCTTCCTCCATGCTATGGTTCAAGGCTGGCAATGGGCTTACACAAGCAGTACGGCTGGCCATGGCATCACCGTTAAATTCGGGGGCCAATGCACCTACTTTGAGCGGTAGGGAAGGGTGTCCGTCATCCAGCCATGCAAGTGCTGAAGGAGCCGTTGTTAATTCGTAGGTTTTGACCAAGTAATCCAGTTGTTGAGGACTGTAAGACGGCTCGCCCTCTGGTGCTTGGCTGCTGAGCAGGGCGCTGAAGGGCAAATCCCAAAGCGCGCCATCGGGCAGGATAAGCAACTTTTTTGGGCCTGACTGCCGGTGATGGCGAAGTGCGGGGCGGAGCAACACGTTTTCATACAGCCAAAAAGCGGCTTTGGTATAGCGCTGGTAAGCGGCGGTAGGTTCCTTGAGGAAATCCTGTCCAGTCATCTCTGACTGAAAATTTTGCAGTGCTGTTTGTGTTTCCTTGTTCCAGTAAAAGTGATCAATCTGCACTTGTTCGCCATCAAGGTGAAAGACGATGCCTTCGTCGCCCAGCAAGAAATAGCTAATGAGTAAGGTCTGTTGTTCGCGCAGTTGGGCCTGCACTGTTGCTAGTGAAAGCTGCGCGGATGGTGCCGGAGGCCAATGACTTAGCTGGGGCAGCTGCTGGTCCACAAGCTCGCGCAAGCGTTGGGGCTGCTCAAAAAAACTACCGGACTGGGTTGCCAATTGTCGGGCCAGCCGCAGTTGTTTTCCCAATGGTGGCCAATCCAGATCATCACGATCGGCAACGTAACCTTGGAGTTGATCAGAAAGCAAGGTAGATTTGGCTTGTTCGGCCAGCAAAAATGCTTCCTCCCACCATCCTGCTTGGGGAGCTTGCTGGTGTAGTAGTAAACAGATGGCCATGGCCCGATGCGCTAATGCCGGGATGGTAGCAGCCAGCGCCAGCCGGTCGGCCTCGGTAGTACGTGCCCGTCGGAGGAAGTGCAGCAATTCCAGGCAGTGCCGCAGCCCGGTAAGGCGTTTTTCCAAAGTAGCAGCGTCGGCTTGCGCTGGCAAAGGACTCCGATAAGCACCTAGCAATGCTTCGAGCGCCAGTCCAGGGTCTGTCCAGTCCAGGGGATCAGCCAACTGTAGGCTGTCGGGGGCACCCAAGAGTTGGAAAACCTCGTGGCTCAAAGGCTCATCGCCTTCCTGAAGGTAATGGTAGTCCATCAAGACGGCCGCCAACATCCGATTGATCGTATCCGAAGGCGGAAAGCTCCGCAGTCGCTGAATCAGCGACTGCATCTGGCGCAACGGTCGATGCTGTACAGTAGCCAGTTGGCTGGCAAGCTGCGTAATCTCTTCCGGGTTATCACTGGCCATGGCCTGTTCATACACGCGGTCGGCCTGCTGCAAAACCTCATATTCCGGATAGATATTTCCTAGGATCTCGTATCCCAAGGCCTCATTGAACCCGTCTGAAGACATGATCTGATCATACAAATCCTCCGCCTGTCGGGCCTGCGGACTGTTCTGCCCAAAGCCAGCTTGCATAGCCAACAATAGCAGGCCAAGGAGGATAAAAGAAAACCAGGAAATGGCAATTCGCATACGTAGGGAGGGTGTGATTCGATAGCTGTTGGAAGGAACCTTGCAGATGCCTTTCAACTTGCGTAGATAATAACTTCATTGCTTGGATTACACAAAGGTAATCAGAAGTTTAGGGAGTTATTATGAGCGATAATGCTGGGAATTTAAGGTTTTACCAATATCCCACCTCTCCAAGGTATGTTTTCTTGACCCCATGCTGGTTTTGTTCGAGATGTGCCCCCAATCTTAGTACTCAAGTACAATAGATATACAGATAAGAAAAAAGAACGGTGCCTTTGGGGTAAAAGCCAAGAATTAGAAGTAAACACCTTACTTTTGCGCCGACCCCTAAAGGAGGCTTCGACTCAGCGGTATCTAACTAAAGTCGTAGCTACCGATAAAAAAACGCTGTGGCGTTGCGCGAGACCCACTATTTGGGACAAGCTCTAAATCAGCTGACAAAACCATTACGAATGAAATATCTTGCTGCTCTTTCCCTCATCTTTTCGTCTATTGTGGGGGTTTCGCAAACTAGAATCCTTGTTGACGGACTATTCGAGGAATGGGAGGAGTATCCGGTAGTATATGCTGATGCTACCGGTGATGGCGGTTTCCTGGGAATCGACTTTCTGCAATTGAAAATTCATAATGACGATGAGTTCCTCTTCTTTTTATTAGAAATCGGTGCTGAAATCAACCTTCAAGATTTGAATAACATCACTGTTTATCTTGATACAGATGACAATACGAGTACAGGGTTTTCCATCAGTGGAATTGGTGCTGACCTGGTTTATAATTTGGGCAACCGTGGTGGTGTTTTTTATCAGTCGGGTAGTGTATTTGAAGTTGCTCATATCGATATCGGCCTGGTGAGTGCCCCAACGGTTACTTCTGACCGATTTGAGGTGGCCATCAATAAGAATGTTACCATTTCAGGTACCCCCGTTTTTCAAAGTGATAACTTGAAAATCGTTTTCAAAGACGATATCCCAAGCGGAGATTTAATGCCTGCTGTAAATGAAGAAGTGGCGTATACATTTTCAACACCAGACTTATCGCCACTTCCAGGTTATTCCATCCAAAAACCTCAGGAAGCCGACCTGAGAATAATCTCTTACAATGCCCTGTCTGATGGTCTTTTTGACCAAAGCAGGATTCCTGCCTTTACCCGTATATTTCAGGCGACCCAACCAGACATCATCGGATTCCAGGAAATCTATGATTACTCCTCCGCACAAGTGGCCAATCAAATGGAGTCGATACTTCCTTCCGCTGTGGGCCAGCAATGGTACCATGCCAAGGAAGGGCCGGATTGTCATGCAATAAGCAGGTATCCCATACTGGCAAGTGCCCTGATTCCCGGTTACAATCAAAATGCAGGCAACGGTGCCTTTTTGATAGATATACCAG
This sequence comes from Lewinella sp., assembly GCF_050633125.1. Classification (NCBI taxonomy): domain Bacteria; kingdom Pseudomonadati; phylum Bacteroidota; class Saprospiria; order Saprospirales; family Lewinellaceae; genus Lewinella; species Lewinella sp. Next base: position 52,433 of record NZ_JBOEFX010000070.1, on the reverse strand, counting down.
GGCTAGAGGCCGATTTACTCTTGATTGTTGCACACCCACCATGCTGTACAAACGACTCCGGGAGGCAAATCGAAGTAGACTTAATGATGGAATTTTTGAGAGAAGCAAAAGCCGGTAATGGACCCATTCCGATAGCAGCAGATGCGCCGATTGTCATCCTTGGAGACATGAATTTTGTGGGCGACAACCGCCAATTAGAGACATTGCTTTCCGGAGATATTGCTGATGAATCGTCTTACGGGCCAGACTTCACCCCCGACGGGGATGGTAATGACCTATTGGACAGCCATCCTTATACAACAGGCGTACCTTTTTCTTACACCTGGTATCGCGCAGGAAGTAACTTTAGTCCTGGGCGATTAGATTACATCATTTACAGTGGCTCGAATCTAATGCTCCAAAATAATTATGCTTTATTTACGCCAGGTTTGCCGCAAGACAGCCTCGACGCGTTTAATCTTTTCGCAGATGATGCCGTCATTGCTTCTGATCACCTTCCGGTCGTTTCCGATTTTGAGTTTAGAAACGTGACTGCCCAACAAGACCTGCTTCCCCAACAGCCCGGCATCCTGAATGTCTACCCAAATCCCGCTTATGGATGGACAGCGGTTTCTTTTATGACTCATCAAAAGGATCTTGTTGTTATTCAGTTAGTTAGCCAAGATGGTAAAGAAACAACTGTTTTACGTCAAGAAATCATAAATGCAGGGGAGCATAATTTTCAATTCGACACCTCTAACCTTCCTTCAGGAGCGTATTTTTTACAAATACAGACTGCTGAGTTTACGGAGGTTGAAAAGATTATTATTCTTTGATTTTAGAGCTATTAATAATAGGAGCCTCCCTTCGGGCGCTACGTTGCGTAGCTCGCTATTCGCTCGGCCCCCAGCAAGGGCTGGGGTCTGCCCGCCACTGGCTGGCACTACTCCACATCGCTAGGCCAACTGTGTTTCGTGTTTTAGCGTTACCTTGTAAGAAGAAATAAAAAGGATAACCATGCCTCATTCCCACCCCATTTTACTTTTTGATGGTGTTTGCAACCTCTGCAACAGTTTTGTGCAGTTTATGCTGACGCGCGATCCAGAGGGCATCTTCCAGTTTGCGAGCTTACAATCGGAGGAGGGGCGTGCCTTATTGGTAGCGCATAACCTCGATCCGGAGGGGATGGATACCGTCGTGCTGATTGAAAATGGCCAAGCTTATACCCATTCGGACGTACCACTGCGGGTAGCTCCCCGCTTGGCTGGTTTTTGGGGCTGGGTGAGCATCTTCAAATATATGCCTCGCAGTTGGCGCGATGCCATCTACCGCTGGGTAGCAGCCAATCGCTACCGTTGGTTTGGCAAGCAGGAGAGCTGTATGATGCCCCGCCCAGAATGGAAGGAGCGATTTTTGTAGACTGATCAGAACCATATTAGAATACGTATAGGTTAAATTCATGAATTTAACCGTTGATGATGTTTTCTGAACCAGATTAGGAAATTTAAGGGATTATAGGAAGGAATATGCATAGGTTAAATTCACGAATTCGACCGTTGACGATGTATGCTCAACCGACCGAAACCCCCGCCTTCTTCATTTGTCCAAGAATATCATTATAAAGAATAGGCGTTTTGAAGGCCAAGAGCTTTTCTTCTTGCCCGTTGGTGACGACTGATATACGGAAGTAAGCGCTGAATAGGAAGCTGTCATATTGCTCGGCGTTAAGGTGTTCAATTTCAGAGAAAGCAATGGTCTTGGCGTGTTCATCAAGGATGTCATCGGCATTGCGGCGATGATTGTCTTTTGTGATGGTGATCAACCGGCGTTCAAAATCAAAGGTCACTTCTTTGTTCCACTTGAGGGGATGGTCTTGGAGTACCACATAAGTATAGTAGCCGACGATCGCTATTGCAGAAAGAAACTGTATCATAAAAAAGACCGTGGATGTATTTAAGAAGTTGGTGACAACTATAAACCAATATCCCCCGACCCAGTAACTGAGGAGTTTGGTAATCATTCGGACCCACAGGCCGTTGGTGTCAGAAGAGGCAGTAATTGTTTTCATTGTACTAATTTACGAATTAAGTGCTTTTTTAAACTACCAAAGGCATCTAGGGTTTTTATTTGAACCATATGAGGGATTATAAGGAAATTTAAGAAGAGGGGAATTCGCTAGGTTGAATTCACTAATTTAACTACGCGGTAACCACCCTAGTGTTATTTGCCAGTGCTCGGAAGGGCGCATCCAGATCTTCCATCAATAGAGCATTGCCCCAGATAATACAGATGGTCGGTAACATGCTTTGGAGCATCGGTAAATAAGGTATAACTTGCTATGAAGTGAACCTTATTCCCAATACCGTATTTCTTATAATTAAACCTCTATCTAGTATGAAACGCAGATCCTTCCTTCAATCTTCGGCCTTGTTGGCTGGAGCTACTTTGATTCCACAGCAAGCATGGTTACGTAATTTCTTATTGCCGGCTGGCGAACTGACGGCCATACGGCGCAATATCAGCTTCTACACCGAACGCGGTGGGACGATTGTGACCCTACTGACCCCCGAACACAGCGTGGTGGTCGACACCCAATTTCCGGAGCAAGCAGGCAACTTGCTGGCGCTGATGAAAGATACCAATGCAAAACCGCTAGACTTGCTGGTAAACACCCACCACCACGGCGACCACACCGCGGGCAATATTGCCTTTAAAGGAATGGTGAACACCCACGTAGCCCACGCCAACTCGCTGGCCAACCAGGAACGGGTAGCCAAAGAACGCGATCAGTTGGCGGAAACCTTACTGCCAGGGACGACATACACCGACAAGTGGTCGCAGCGGGTAGGTGATGAAACGGTGAGTCTCCACTATTTCGGTCCCGGCCACACGGATGGCGACTCGATGGTGCATTTTGAAGAAGCCAACGTGGTGCATACGGGCGACTTGATGTTTAATCGACGGTTTCCCTACATCGACAAAACTGCCGGCGCGGATATCGGCAACTGGATTGAAGTACTAAGACAGGCTCGCAGGACTTTTGACAAGGAGACCTTTTACGTATTTGGCCACAGCGGCGAGGGCTACCCCGTAACAGGTACTTCAGCCGACCTGAAAGCGATGGCGCACTTCCTGAAAATGTCGCTACGATTTGTGAAAAAAGCTAAACGTCGAGGCGATACCCTGGAGCAATTGCTGGAAAAAACAACCATGATTCCCGGTGCCCCGGAATACAAAGGAAGCGGTGTAGAACGGGTGCTGAACGCGGCTTGGGAAGAGATTTGAACGGGTTGTAGTCTGGGCTTCAGCCCGGGCGTAAGAAATCTGTATCAAATAGCATTACAAATGCTCACTTTCCTATTTCCGGTTTTGGGTGCGGAGTGCGATAGGTGCGGAGTGCGAGGTAAATACTTCCGACCTCTGACTTCCCACTTTCCACTTCCGACTTTGAGGATGTTAGATGGTTGGCTACCTCGCACTCCGCACTCCGCACTCCGCACTCTGACTTGCTACTTCCCACTTTGATAATGGTTGATGGTTTGGATCTACCCAACCCTTAAACCTACTTCGCTACTAGCGGAAATAAATTTACAGAAAGCTGAAAAGCATCTCGCCAGGCGAGGGCGGTATTGGACAAGACGATAATGACGGCTTTCTTTTCGGGAAATAGCATCATTTGTGCAGCAGCACCGGTTTGTTCGCCACTATGGCCGATAACGGGGCCTACTGTTGGGTTGTCGCCATAGAGGAAGAGGCCCATACCGTAGGGATTGTTTTTGCCACGATCTACATCAGGATAAGTTTGCATCAGGGCAAGGGAGCTATCTTGGAGCAAGGTGCCGTTGAGTAGTGCTTGGCCGAATTTTAGCATATCAGGTGCATTGGAATAAATGCCGCCGCCAGGAACACGATTACTGAGGTTGTTGGCGTCGGCATTTTTGATTTTTCCCTTTCTGGTACGGTAAAAGAAGGCCGATTTATTCTGATATTCCTGCTCAAATATATCTACACCACTTTGGGCCATGCCTGCTTTGTCGAAAATGTTTATCTGGATATAATCATTGAAAGACTGGCCGCTAGCGACTTCAATGACTCGTCCCAATAGCACATAGCCATAGGTGGAGTACTGGTATTGGGTGCCGGGCTCGAAAAGCAATTCCCGGCCTTGAAAGATGGTAATAGCCTCGGCGAGGGTAGCATATTCCTTTGTGGTTTCTGTTTCCTTGCCGGAGAGGTAACCGCCGATGCCGGCAGTGTGATGAAGAAGTTGGCGAGCCGTTATTTTCTGCGCTGCAAAAGCAGGGTAATCAGGAAGGTAATGGACGATTGGAAGATCGAAGTCAAGCAGGCCCTTTTCCTGTAATTGTAAAGCTGCAACTGCGGTGAAGGTTTTGGAGATAGAAGCGATGCGTTGGCGGGTATCGATATTACAGGGTGTCTGCCGATCTTCGCTGCAATAGCCATCAGCCCCCAGCCAGATGACCTCATCGCCAACGGCGACTCCAGCGTTGATGCCTGCGAATTGTTGAGCTGCGATAGCGTTGGTGAGGAGCTCGTCGGCAGTAGGGGCGTCTTGGGCCGAAAGGCCGTAGATAGCAAGAAAAAGAAAGATGGAAGTGATCGTGAATTTCATCGGGGAGTATTGATTTGGTGATTTTTGTTTCACACAAAACTATTACGTAGGGTGCTGGAAATCAAGCAGGTTTAGAGCATTTGTGGTGAATTGGCTCCTGCTAGGGACGAAATTGAAGCCGATCGAGCAAGTCTTTTTTGTAAGCTTGGGTTACAGGAATTTCTAACTGGGTTAAAACTGCCGTTGAGGTTCCTTTCCACTCCAGGAAATGATGTGGATTGATCAAATGAGAGCGATGTACCCGTAATAGTAGAGGTACTTCTTCTTGCATTTTTTTTAATGTACTACGCAGTAATTTTTTACGTAGCGTCTCTTCTTCAAGGTAATAGACGGTAACATAGTTGTTGGCAGCCGAGAGGGCGATGAGCTGGTAGGGGCGAAGCCGCAAAATATCCAATTTGTTAGTGCCACTAAGTTGTATCCAATCCGATTTGGTGAGAATAGTGGGCGGTATCGGTGCGGAGGGTTCTACTGATTTGCGTGCAGCAAACCTGCGGGAAAGGGCCAGTAAGGGTAACAAAATAATGAGTGTAGGGATATATATTTCTAAGCTGAAGCGGGGGAACCCATAATCACCATTAACCCAATCTGTAATGTAATAGCGATACGATAAGGGTAGGCAAACGAAAGCGAAAAGCATAAGTAGAGTTCCCTCTAATAGCCAATTCCAGTACCCTAATTGTCGGTACAACCCGTTTTGCACAGGGATACAAACCAGGTAGGCAACCGCTGCTACCAATCCGTATCCGACCATCAGCTGCACTCTGAACCTTAGACGAAGGTCGGCTGCATCAAAAGGGCCAATGATGGCCAAAAAGAGATAAAGCCAAGTGCCCATCAGGATCGCGATAAGGAAGTGATGGCGGTAGTTGGTGGAAGGAGTGATTTTCTTGGTCATAAAGACCAATTATACACAAATAAGGGGTGATTTGTACGAAACTCATACACAAATCAGGGGTGACTCATTTTTTCGGTAATGGTATTCGGAAATGCCGGATTGTAAATTAGGCCAATAATATTGTCCCAAGGGTCACGAACGGTAGCTACAAGAAGCGGCCCACCGACGCTGTGGGGGGCTTCGTGAGTAGTCGCTCCTAAGCTTAGTAAATGTTGATAAATGGCCTCAATATCTTCCACGCCCCAGTAGGAAAGTACATTGTCGGGCTGGCCAGTGGTGGCCTTTTCGGCAGGCAACAAGCCTAGTTCAAAGCCACCAATATTGAAACCTACATAGAAAGGCTCATCGAAATAAGGAGCTGTGGCAAAGGCTTTGGTATACCATGCTTTTGCTGCTGCTAAATCAGGAACTTGATAGATGGTGGTGCGCAATCCGAGCATAAGGAGGAAGGAGATTGGTGAATAAGTAGGAACAGCACGAAAATAAAAAGCGATTTTGTTTTTCAAATAGTTGAATAAACGATTTATTTCAAGTGTTTTAACTATTTGAAAAACCTAAGAAAAACCTAAGAAAAATCGCAATTTATTTTCTGCGCAATACTTATCGGTAAGATAATTGATTGTCAGCCTTCTAAGATTTATTTTTTACTATTTTAGTGTAAAATTCGGTTGCCTTGGGAAGCTATTCCCGAAACAACTGATAATCTCAAAAACGAATAAAATGTGTTTTACTTTTTCTTTTTAGTGACCTTCACTAAGGGGAGATGTTCAAATGCATTCTATACCTAAAAACTTAATTATGCGACTCTCTACACTAGCGATCATGGCCTTGGCTATGTTTTTTTCCTTCTACACCTTTTCTTTAGCTGCTCAAAGTTGTGAGCCTGCACTCTTCTATTTTCCCGGAGATAATTACACCGGAGATTTTCATATCGACCGTACCGTGGAGGGCAATTATCTCCTGGCCGGAGAGATAGACAACAGTGCAGCAGGTTCTGGCAAGAATATTCATATCCTCAAGGCCGATGACTTTGGGAACGAAATCTGGTCGACGACCTTGGTTTGGCCTGGCGATGAATCTGTTAGCGCAGTGCGCACTTTGCCAGATGGCAGCGCGGTAATCGTTGGTTCTACCGATAGCGAAAATATAGCTAACGCAACTCAGAGTATCTTTCTAGTAAAGATCAGGGAAGATGGTAATACGCAATGGTGGAGAACCTATGGCCAGTATTCTTCCTGGACATATACAGGCACCGATGTTGAAATTTTACCGGCGGGAGGGTTCGTTATTTCCGGAAATAGCAGAAGTGCTAATAATTATGAGGATAAAATGGTTTTCTTAACGACTGACCCCAATGGCCAGCAAACGCAATGGAAAACGCTGTCTTTGTTCGTCGAAGATATGAATGGTAACCTGGATTTTGGCCGTTCTAGCACAAACAATGTGACTATCCTGGAAAATGGCGACTTTGTTTTTACAGGCATCACTTACCCCCAGTCATTTGCGTGGCCTACAGGTGGCTATTTCACCGTGGTACGAACATCTCCTTCTTTGACGACTGTTTGGGAACTAGCATCACCCTTTGGCTTCTGTCTACTCAGCCATGGATGGGCGTTACTGGAAGAGGAAAATGGAGATTTGAATATAGCTGTTAGTAGAGAGCCTCAGGGCTGCTTTGATGTCGGTAGTTCTTCTTCGATGCACAGGGTTTCTGGAGCAGGCGAGTACCTGGGAACAAGTTATCTTGGCGAAAGTGGAGGGCGAAGTATTATCCGTGCCGAAGATGGTAATATGATCATAGGAAGGGCGCGTAGTATTGCGAAAGTAGATACTTACGGAGAAATTTTATGGGAAAGCCCCTCCATGGGCAGTTTTACCAGTGGGGCAGGTAATTCTCTGGTTGCCAGTAACAATGGTGGCTACATCTTATCAGGGCGACAGCAAGGGGCCGTGGTGCTCATCGAGTTTGACTCCTTGGGAAATACCTGTACCAACAGCCTCAGTGGGAAGGTTTATTTCGATACCAACCAGAATTGCACCTTCGATAGTAGCGAGGTTATTGTCCCAAATGTCGTTACAGCATTGAATAACGGAGTGCAATTCGCAAATACCAATCCGGAAGGCTGGTACCACTATCAGTTGGATACCGGACAGTATATGATACAAATGGCTCCGCCCAATAACCTCTGGAGTATTGGTTGTCCGCTGACCACCGCTTACAATTTAGATTTAGTGAGTGTTTATCATAATTATGACGACTTGGATTTTAGTTTACATGCGGTCGAGTCTTGTGCTTTACTCTCCGTAGAGGGATCGCTAGGCTGGGCAAGAGCCTGTAGAGAACAAACGATAGCGATACAATACAATAACCTCGGTACGCAGGCCGCAGAAGGCGTGTACGTCACCCTGGATTTTGACGAAACACTCACCTTTATTGATGCCAGTGTTCCCTGGCAGCAAATAGATGGAGAGTACCGATTCTTTGTGGGAGAATTGGGTATAATGGAGTATGGCCGTTTCAATGTACAGGTAGAGGTTGCCTGTGATGCCGAGTTGGGAACCCAGGCGTGCTTTCGGAGTGCTATTTTCCCTGTTAATAATTGTAGCATGGAAGAAGGACACCCCATGGAGGAACAATGTAGTACGATCCGGAATTCGTATGATCCTAACGACAAATTAGTAGTAGCTGCTGATACCGCAAGCTGCTGGAAAACTGCGCTGGATAAACTTGAGTTCACCGTTCGTTTTCAGAACACAGGTAATGATACGGCCTTTCAGGTAGTGATCCTGGATACCTTGCCCGATTACCTGGATATGGAAAGTGTACAACCGGGCCCTGGTAGCCACGATTATAACCTCAGGGTACTTGGAGAGAATCAATTGATGTTTGCTTTTTCGGATATTAATTTATTGGATAGCACCAACCATGAGGCGGAAAGCCACGGTTTTGTACAGTTTTCGGTTTACCCTAAAGCAACAATTGCGGACGGTACAGTGATCAGCAACCGAGCCGCCATTTATTTTGACCATAACCCTCCCATTTTTACGCCTACTGTAAGTATTGATCAGTGCATTGTTGTTCCACTTACCATTGTAGAGGTCGAAGCCGAAGAGGTGACAGATTGTACAAACCCCAACGGCATACTGAACGTCATCGCAGCGGGTGGTGCCGGAAATTACGAATATAGCATTGATGGAGGGGAGCATTGGCAAACGGAAGAGGTGTTCTTGAACCTGATTCCCGGCGATTACGAAGTCCTTCTACGCGATGTGGAAGGTCAGGAATACAACTACCCCGAAAATCCGGTGACCGTCACGGAAGCATTGCCTATTCTGCTGTCTTTATCCCCATATTCTCCTACTTCTTGTGGCGGCGAAAACGGTAGGATTACCATAGATGCAGTAGCCCCAGGGGCACTGATGTATAGCGTAGACGGTGGCGAAAACTTTCAGGCTGATCCTGCTTTTCTTAGCCTGACGGAAGGTACTTATACGGTGCTGGTTCTCAATGAGTGCCTGGTTGGCGATACAATTGAGGTAGTTCTTACTGATCCTACTCCACCCGTAATCACCGACGTTACTTGGCAAACGCCTAATTGCGAGGGGAATGGCGGGCAAATTTTGGTGGAAGCCGATGGTGTTCGTCCCCTCCGGTTTAGTGTTGACGATGGGGAGTCCTGGCGTACTTATGGTATTTTTAATGGCCTGCAAGCAGGCGTTTATCAGGTAGTCGTCAGTTATGGCGCTGGCAATTGTGAGGTCATGTACGAAAGTGAAATAGAGCTCTTCGCTGGTAGTGCTCCTCCCGAAATTGTGACGGTAGAAGCAAACAATGGCACCGATTGTGATGGAGGCGATGGCATCATAAATGTCTTCACTATCAGTGAAGAAGGTATGGAGTACAGTATCGACGGAGGGGAGACCTTTCAGGGAAGTTCAATGTTTACGGGACTGTCTGCTGGCTGGTACGATATCATTGTACGCAACGAATGTGACACCAGAGATACCTTCCCCGCAGTAGAGGTTGCTTCACTAGCTGTTCCCGAATTAACGGACTTCGAGATAGTTCGCCCCGGTTGTGGTGCCGAAAACGGTAGCATCAACATCCTTGGAGGGGAGGCCGCTAGTTTGCTTTACAGTATAGATGATTGGGAAACAGATCAGGAAGAACCCCTTTTCACAAACCTTTCAGGAGGGATGTATACTGTTGTGGTGAGTAATGAATATGGATGTACTACAAGTTTGGAAACGATAGCGCTAGAGGAAGTAGCAGCGCCTGTTATTCAAAACGTCAACGAAACTAACCCCGGTTGTACCGATAGCGCTTCTGGCGAAATAACCATTGTTGCTAACAGTGAAGAAAGCTTGCTGTATTCCATTGATGGCGGAGCCAATTGGTTCACAGAAGCTACGTTTACCAACCTTACCGAAGGTGCTTACGAAGTAATGGTAAGCAATGAGAATCTTACCTGTATAGAAACATCGGTGGAAAATCCGGTACAACTCACTCCGCCGATCTTCCCTGTTATCAATGATATTGAAATTATTCACCCTTCTACAGGAACGGCCACGGATGGAAGTATTACCATTTCTGCCAGTGGAGAGACCTACCTCTACTTTAGTATAAATGAAGGGCAAGATTGGCAGGGAGAGCATGTGTTTTCCAATTTGCCCGCGGGTGAGTACACCATTTGGGTCCGGTCCGGCGGGCCAGATTGTATCGTCTCCGAAAGCGAAATTGTGCTCGATGCGACCGTTGCCGTTGGTGAAGAAAAGATGCAGCCGATACTCGCGGTTTATCCTAACCCTACATCGAATAAAACTACCATTCGTGTAGAGCTTCCTGTCGTTGAAGAAATAGAGGTGAGTTTGGTCAGTGTGCTGGGGAATACGCTAAGGCACTACCCAAAACAAAAGACCAGTTTATTGGTGGAGGAAATACAGATAGCCAGTCTACCTGCTGGTATCTATTACTTGCAGTTTTTAATAGGCGGAGAGTTATTCCAGAAAGCTTTGGTAGTGATTTAAAAAAGGAAAGGTGAGGCTTGTTTTATTTAGTGCTGAGTGTGGTTACTCGACTTTTTGTAGCTAAAGTTGTCAAAATGTATCTTCTTGATAACCAGCTGAAAAAAGCTTTACGTCTCTGCGCGAGACACACTATTTGGGAAACTCCCGGTACTTAAAACATATCAAGAAGCAACAAGGCCTCATCACTCATCTTGCTCTTGTCCCAAGGGGGATCAAACACCACCCGAAGGTCGATATCTGTAACGCCCTCTACGGCGATAACCTTCTCCTGTACCTCCATCGGCATAGAGTCGGCTACGGGGCACATAGGACTGGTGAGGGTCATCTCGATGAGTACTTTACCGGTGTCGTCAATATCTATGGTGTAGATCAGGCCCAGCTCGTAGATGTCGGCAGGGATTTCCGGGTCCATTACGGTTTTGATGGCGGCAACGATGTTTTCTTTGATAGTATCTTTATCCATTGCTTTGATCGTTTTGGGCGGTCATGGCTAGTCCGTAAAGTTTCATTTGTTTGAGCATACTGCGGAGGCCGTTGGAGCGAGTAGGGGAGAGGTGTTCGTGCAAGCCGATCTTATCAACAAAGTGGAGTTCTGCTTTGGCTACGTCTGCTGACTTTTGCCCGGAGAGTACGCGTACCAAGAGGCCAATGATACCCTTGGTGATGATCGCATCGCTATCGGCGGTAAAGACCACGTGGCCGTCTTCTTGCGCAGCGTGCAGCCATACCCGGCTTTGACAGCCTTTGATCAAATGCTGCTCGTCTTTGTACTGTTCATCAATAAGGGGCAAGTCTTTACCCAAACTGATGAGGTATTCGTATTTATCCATCCAGTCATCGAAAAAGGAAAACTCTTCGATGATTTCGTCTTGTATTTCGTTGATCGTCATTATAAGTATTCTCGGACTGTTTCTAGCTAAAGTTGTCAAAATCTATCTACTTGATACCCAGCTTTAAAAAACCTCTGCGGCTCTGCGCGAGACAAATTGTTTGGGACACTCTCCCTTAACGTAACATGTTCGCCGCTCGCTTCACACCAGCAACGAGTTTGTCCACGTCTTCCATGGTGTTGTAGACGGCAAAAGAAGCTCGTACAGTGCCAGGAATCTCGAATCGATCCATCAAGGGCTGCGTACAGTGGTGGCCGGTACGAACGGCAATGCCCAACTTATCCAGAATCGTCCCCAAATCATAAGGGTGCGTACCTTCGATCAAAAAGGAGATCACACTGGCCTTGTTTTCGGCGGTGCCAATGATGCTTAAACCATCAATTTCGAGAAGTTGTTTGGTGGCTGCTTCCAATAAATGGTTTTCGTGAGCGCTGATATTATCTTGCCCAATCTGCTCAATGTACTCCAAGGCTACACCCAGCCCTACTGCACCGGAAATATCAGGGGTGCCTGCCTCAAATTTGAAGGGCAGCTCGTTGTAGGTTGTTTTTTCAAAGGAAACCGTTGCGATCATCTCCCCCCCTCCTTGGTAAGGAGGCATGGCATCCAACCACTTTTTCTTGCCATAAAGGACACCGATACCCGTAGGGCCAAAAACTTTGTGACCAGAAAAGGCATAAAAATCTACATCCAGTGCCTGTACATCCACCTTCAGGTGGGGCGTCGCCTGGGCTCCGTCGAGCAATACCGGAATATCGCGATCGTGGGCTAGGTCGATAATTTCTTTAACAGGATTGATCGTTCCCAAGGCATTGGAAACGTGAACGATGGAGACGATTTGCGTACGCTCACTGAGGAGTTTTTTATATTCCTCCATGATCAGTTCCCCACGGTCATTAATAGGGATCACTTTCAGGATGGCTCCACTGTATTCGCAGGCCAGTTGCCAGGGAACGATATTCGAGTGGTGCTCCATCGCGGAGATAATCACCTCATCCCCTTCCCGTAGGAATTTGCGCCCAAAAGAAGAAGCAACCAGATTGATGCCATCGGTACAGCCCTTAACGAAGATCACTTCTTCGGTGCTACCAGCATTGAGGAAGTGGCGTGCCCGTTCGCGACCCAGCTCAAAAGCATCGGTGGCCTGTTGGCTCAATTCGTAGACACCCCGATGCACATTGGCATTCTGGTGGCGGTAGTAGTAGTCTAAAGCATCCAACACCTGCTGTGGCTTCTGGCTGGAAGCGGCACTGTCGAGAAAAACCAGTGGTTTGCCTCGCATCTCGCCTTCAAGAAGAGGGAAATCAGCACGAATGCGTGCGATATCAAAAGCCGGAGCGGTGATGGTGTTAGACATGAATTTTTTTTTTACCACATAGACACATAGTTATTCATTCTTATGTGCCTATGTGGTGAAATATTCTCTCCGTAGCATTGCCACGCTTTATTTTATCACATAGACATATAGGGTAGCTGTTTATCTATGTGCCTATGTGGTGAAAAACTATCCCAGTAGCTTTGCCACTAACCTTTCCATAGCGTAAGCCTGTACAGCTTCGTTAGGCATCGCTTCGAGCACCTCGGCCAGGAAAGCCTGCTGTAATAATTGTCTTGCCTGTGCTTCAGACAATCCGCGACTACGAAGGAAGAATACGCTGGTTTCATCCAGTTGGCCAATGGTGGCACCGTGGCTACAGAGAACGTCATCTGCAAAGATTTCGAGCTGTGGCTTGGCGTCCATGACGGCATTCTTGGAGAGTACCAGGCTGCTATTCTGCTGGAAAGCATTGGTTTTTTGCGCATCCTGGCGCACTGTTACTTTACCATTGAATACGCCGCGAGCGTAATCGGTAAGGATGCCTTTGTACAGTTCGTTACTCTGGCAATGCGGTACAGCATGGTCGATAAACGTTTGGTTGTCAATGTGCTGCTGCTTGTTGCCGAGGTAAACACCGTAATAGTTGGTGTTGGTATTGGAGTCGAGTAGGGTAGTGGCGAGGTTGTTACGAACCACTTTACCACCCAAATCGAGACTGTAATTGCTATAAATACTATCGCGCCCTTGGCGAACCAGGGTGTTGTGTACTTGTAGGGCCTGCTCATTCTCCAGTTGGAGCTTGTAGTGGTGGCAGTGGGCGTTGTCTTCGACACTGAACCAGTTAGCTACATTGGTAAAATAGCTGCCGGTACCGGGTGTTGCATCGTGGCGTTCAATCACCGAAAGGTTGCTACCTACACGTACCCGAACAAAAAGCTGGGGATGGCTCAGGTGAGCTTCCGCTGTAGCGGTATTCAGGTAAAGGCAGTAGATCGGCGTATCTACCTGCGCGTTACGCTCCGTCTCAATGTAGAGACCATGTTGGGCGAAAGCCCGGTTGAGCGGCAAAAACGTATTCTGTTCGGTACCTCCTGCCTGAGCAGCCTGGTCTTCAATCCAGCTACGCTTTTCGTCGTTTTCAAGGGCAGTGCTGAGGCGCTCTACACTTACTCCTTTAGGGAGGGTGCTGGCCGATAGCTCTTCTTGAAGAACACCATTAACGAAGACGAAAGTCGCTGCTGTTAATTCAGGAATCTGGTAGGCTGCTACCGTATTGGCGTCCACTGCGGGAGCGCTGGTTTCCTGAAAGTGATTTTCCATCATCCGCGCGATAGGGGCACCGGAATATTTCCAGTCTTCATCCCGACGGGTAGGGAAATCTTGCCCTTCTAGTTGCTTGTAAGCAGCCAGGCGGAACTGAGCCAGTGGGTGTTCGCTGTGCCCGTTGAGCCCTTGCCGATAGGTCTGGAACAATTGCTTGTACCAGTCTTTGGTGGCAGTATCTTGATCTTGCAAAATTGCTGACATGTGTTTCGCTTTTGGCTAAATTAAACGGTAGCTGATTGCTCAGCTTTGATCCAGTCGTATCCTTTTTCTTCCAGCTCGAGCGCAAGGCTCTTGTCACCAGATTTTACGATGCGTCCTTCGTGGAGAACGTGTACGTAATCAGGAACGATGTAATTCAGCAGACGCTGATAGTGGGTAACGATGATGAACGAGCGATCAGCACTACGCAGTTGGTTAACGGCATCAGCAACGATCTTCAGTGCGTCGATATCAAGACCACTATCGGTTTCGTCAAGAACAGCAAGCTTTGGCTCCAAAAGCGCCATCTGCAACATCTCATTACGCTTCTTTTCCCCACCGGAAAAACCTTCGTTCAAAGAACGCTTGAGGAAAGACTCGTCGATGCCCAGCATCTTGGCTTTTGCACGAAGGAGCTTCAGTACTTCTACTGGTTTCAACTCTTCTTCGCCACGTGCTACGCGAACAGCATTCACGGAGCTTTTCAGGAAAGTAGCGTTGCTTACTCCCGGAATTTCTACCGGATATTGGAAAGCCAGGAACATACCTGCGTGTGCTCTCTCTTCTACTTCCATTTCCAGCAAATCTTCTCCCTGGTAGGTTACCGAGCCACCGGTTACTTCATATTCTTCACGGCCAGCAAGTACATTAGCCAGGGTGCTTTTACCAGAACCGTTAGGGCCCATGATGGCGTGAATTTCGCCGGGCTTAATATCAAGATTGATACCCCGGAGGATAGCCTTGTCTTCAATGGATGCTTGGAGATCCTTAATCGTGAGCATGAATGCTTATTTTAAAATGCTAATATTAATGTTGATTATCCTACGCTGCCTTCCAGACTGATGGCAAGTAGTTTCTGCGCTTCGGCGGCAAATTCCATCGGAAGTTCGTTGAAAACCTCCTTACAGTAACCATTAACGATCATGTTGATGGCGTCTTCTTCACTGAGGCCGCGTTGCTTGAGGTAGAACATTTGATCTTCACCAATTTTTGAAGTGGTGGCCTCATGCTCTACTTTAGCGGTACTGTTCTCGATTTCCAGATAAGGGAAAGTGTGTGCACCACAACGATCGCCCATCAGCATAGAATCACACTGAGAGAAATTATGCGCATTTTCGGCACGCTTGCCCACTTTTACCAATCCGCGGTAAGAGTTGTGCGAACGCCCTGCCGAAATACCTTTAGAGATGATCGTACTCTTGGTGTTTTTACCAATGTGAATCATCTTGGTGCCCGTATCTGCCTGTTGCCTGTTATTGGTAACGGCTACAGAGTAGAATTCACCAATAGAGTTGTCGCCTTTGAGGATACAGCTAGGGTACTTCCAGGTAATCGCTGAGCCGGTTTCAACCTGTGTCCAACTGATCTTGGAGTTTTTTCCCTGACAAATACCACGCTTGGTCACAAAGTTGTAAATACCACCTTTGCCTTCACTGTCACCAGGGTACCAGTTTTGTACGGTAGAGTATTTGATCTCTGCGTCATCCAGTGCTACGAGTTCTACCACTGCGGCGTGCAGTTGGTTTTCATCGCGCATCGGTGCGGTACAACCTTCGAGGTAACTTACGTAGCTACTGTCTTCGGCAACGATAAGCGTACGCTCAAACTGTCCAGTGTTAGCCGCATTGATGCGGAAATAGGTCGACAATTCCATCGGGCAACGTACACCTTTAGGAATATAAACGAAGGAGCCATCACTAAATACAGCAGAGTTCAGCGCTGCAAAGAAGTTGTCCGTAGGAG
This sequence comes from Lewinella sp., assembly GCF_050633125.1. Taxonomy (NCBI): domain Bacteria; kingdom Pseudomonadati; phylum Bacteroidota; class Saprospiria; order Saprospirales; family Lewinellaceae; genus Lewinella; species Lewinella sp. Next base: position 36,420 of record NZ_JBOEFX010000070.1, on the reverse strand, counting down.
GAACAACGGTTCCCAGATATTTCTTGATCAGCTCAGGGTGATTGTGTACCGCTTCGCTGAAAGAGCAAAAGATGATACCCAGTTCACCGAGCTTTTCGGTATAAGTGGTCTTGACGGAAACACTATCAATAACCGCGTCAACAGCTACGCCTGCCAGGAACTTCTGCTCCTCCAAAGGAATACCAAGCTTGTTGAAAGTCGCCAGCAATTCCGGGTCTACCTCATCCAGGCTTTCATACTGTGGCTTCGTTTTTGGCGCTGCGTAGTAACTGATAGATTGGTAATCAACCTTCTTGTAATCTACATTTGGCCATTCCGGCTCGGTCATGGTCTGCCAGTGGCGAAAGGCCTTTAGGCGCCATTCTGTCAAAAACTCAGGCTCATTTTTCTTAGCAGAAATCATCCGCACAACTTCTTCGTTCAATCCAACCGGAAAGATGTCCGTTTCGATGTCACTGGTGAAGCCGTACTTGTATTCACTTTGGGTGTGTTGCTCCAAAGTCTGCATGGAATCGCTCATAGGTGGCGGTACTTTAGGATTTAGACTAAATCTAAATAAGATAATATGCCTTTAAGACAAAACAGGGATTAGAAAGTTCAGTTACTGACGCAGTTTTTACCCTTTAGCGACGCAAAGATAAGAAAGGAAGAGGGAAGAAGAACCCTGATTAGGGAAATTATTACATAGAGTTTATAAAACAACGAGCTTTTTCCGATTCCTACAAGCCCGAAACGGGGAATACCTAAACTATACCTAATGATTAGGTAGTGGTATGGTTGAAGCGAAATTGATAGGTGGAAGAGTACTTGGGGGAGGTTTCCATGTTTGGCAGGCAGTGTTCGCTACGCTTACGGTGGTGCTCGTTCCTCGCGGCTGTGCTCACTTCGCTCGCGGTTAACGCGGCTGCCGCCGACGTAGTCGGCACTACCGTGATTCCGATTTATCGGAAGAACACCCCCGTGAGCGTAGCGAACACTATCACCACTCTGCCAGCAGCAACCTCAACCGAAGGATTTGCCCCAAGCCTAAACTTTTCAACAGCAACAAAGGTTATCACTGAGCATCGCATTCGGATCAGGATATGCACCTTATTTAAAAAAAGAAGCAATGACAAATTCCAAAATAGCCCTCGTGACGGGCGCCAACCGTGGTTTAGGTAAAGAAGTATGTCGCCAGTTGGCCCAAGAGGGCTACCGTGTGATCCTCACCAGCAGAACCGAAGACAAAGGCCGTGCCGCCCTGGCTGATATCGCCCAAGAGGGTTTGGATATCGTTTACCACCAATTGGATGTCAATAACCAACAGAGCATCGCTACCATCAAAGAGTGGATCATCAAGAATTATGGCCGTTTGGATGTGTTGGTCAACAATGCGGGTATCAACTACGATTTGTGGCACAATGCCCTGGATGCTGATCTCGAAGAATGCCATGAAACGATAGAGGCCAATCTTTTTGGTCCCTGGCGCATGGCGCAAACCTTCATCCCGCTGATGCAGGAGAAAGGCTTTGGCCGAGTAGTGAACCTCTCCAGCGGCGCCGGTGCCCTCAATGGCATGGACGGCGGCAAACCTGCCTATGCGATGTCAAAAGCTGCGCTAAATGTACTAACCATCAAGCTAGCTCACCTTACGGCCAATGACAACATCCTCGTCAATGCTGTCTGCCCCGGCTGGGTACGCACCGATATGGGGGGCAAGGAAGCTACGCGTTCTATCCCTGAAGGTGCCAAAGGCATCGTCTGGGCGGCTACGATTGAAGATGGTGGCCCCACCGGCGGCTTCTTCCGCGATGGGGAACGGATTGCGTGGTAGGGTTTTGAACCACCAAAGGCACCAAAGAAGGGTTCTTTTCTGAACCATATAAGAGATTATAAGGGAATATAAGCGTGCCGATTAAACAAGGTAAATTCACGACAAGGTAAATTCACGAATTTACCCGACATGATAGGTTTAAAAACCAAGGCACCTACCAGGGCAAATTCATNNATGAATTTGCCCTGGTAGGTGCTTTTGGTGGTTCAAAAAAGAAACATCCCCTTACTCCTTCACGAAGCTGTGCGTATTCACCAACCGACCGTTGGAAACGGAGAGATTGTAAATGCCTTGAGGCAGTTGCCTGATGTCGAGTTGCTGCTGGAGGGCTTGGTCTCCTTTGTCGTAGCTGCGGCTCAACAGTAGTTTGCCGGTGTTGTCGGTGAGACGGATTTCGAGGCGGCCGCGCCAAACGCTTTCAAAGTTGAAGTTGAGGTCATCTTTGGCAGGATTGGGGAAGATAGACAGTTGGCCGAAACGTTGGTTCAAGTCCCTTACGTTGACGACGGTCTGGTTTTCGTAAGCGCCCATGTCGGGTGCATTCACGCGGGGGAGGCCTTCGATGTCGGTAGCAGGAGCACCCGCTTCAATACCCATATCAATACACGGGCTACCATCTTGTAAGTGATAATCCTGGTCGTCGAAATCTACGAAAAGTGGGTCCTCACCGTTCAGGTCGTTGGTGTTGGAGAATTCTGTGACCATCGACCCATCGGTGCTGAGGTTGCCACCGGCGGACACCAGAACGGGGTCACCATCTTCGATCTCATAATTAACCCCCAGTGGATTATGTAAAATCGTATTCTGCAAAGTAAGTACGGAAGTGCTTTCCGTACCAGGCTTCCAATGAGAGATGCCGGCCCCAATGGTAGCACCGTTGTTAACGAGTGTGCTGTTGATCAAATTGATCGTCGCATTGATGGTGTCACTCGTATTCAGGGAAATGGCACCACCAATACCGTCGGAGTCGGTGGCGAAATTGGTGTCAAACAATACGTTGGAGAGGTTGCCATTGGCATTGCTCATGTTTAAACCACCACCTTGGTTGACGGCGAAATTGGCAATGAAAGTAACTTTTTCCAAGTTGAGAACAGGCAAAGGAAGGCCCACGCTCGCTTCGTTATCTCCAGTCATACTGATAGCTCCTCCAGTTTGTGCAGCATTACTTAGCAAATCACAATTGGTAAGTGTGATGGTGTTTTCGTCATTCTGACTGTAGACAGCTCCACCAGAACCCATTGATTCATTTTCGCTGAATACACAGTCGGTCATATTTGTGGTAACACCAAAAGCATTGGAAATAGCTCCGCCGACATTGACAGCCGTATTTCCAGAAAAATCACAGTTGACAAGGTTCGCAATTAATGAACCCTGATAGCAAGCTAAAGCTCCACCAAAGGTCGAACCGTTGCCTGTGAAAATACAGTTGGTAAGCGTAGCTTCAATGACCTCATTGTCAGCAGAATTGGTAAGGTGCATGCCGCCACCAGAAGACTCGCTGGCACTGTTGTCAGTAAAAGTACAATCTGTAACAGTGAGCGTACAATCACTGCTGTACATACCACCTCCGCGCATCGTAGTAGCGGAATTGCCAGTAAAGGAACAGTCGGTCACCATCGCAGCTACGGAGTTGATATAAAGGCCACCACCGCCCCAGCTGGCAGTATTACTGATAAAGTCGCAGTTCTCAATTACGATAGGGTCTGTACCTCTAGGGTACACGCCACCGCCATAATGACCGTAGTTTTGGGTGAAAACACAATTGCGGATACTAGGGTTTCCGTAGGTGAGGATACCGCCGCCTCTGCGATCATTGCCAGAACCGTCAGCACCTTCTGTATTGCCATTACGAATGGTGAACCCGTCAATAACGGAAACATTGGTTACGGTGTCTGTGAGCCAAATTACATGTTTAGAATTATCGGTGCGGTTAGCGGTAATGTCCTCGTCATTGTCGTCGCCATTGTGGTCACCAGAGAGGATGGTCAGGTTGGTTTCCCAATCTCTCTCTGCGAGCATGGTTTCTGTTCCGGCAAAGCCGCCGTAGAGAAGTAGATCGTGAGGGAAGCTAAAAAATGCGTCTACAGAAGGCGTACCTCCTCCTGGTTTGTAGGTGCCGGCAGCAACCCATATTTGATCTCCAGGGGTAGATGCTGCTAATGCATCCGATAAATCAGCATAGGCATCGCTCCAAGAGCTACCACTGTTACTACCAGTAGCATTTTGGTCGACAAAAATTTGTGCATTGATACCACTGGTAAACAGCATGATCAATACCAGAATAGATAGATAATTGTTTTGCATGGTACAAGATGTTTAATAACAAAATAAGGTGATTTTAAGATGTAGGATTGGTATTACTGCTTAACGACCCGGTGAGCAACGGCTAAACCTGCAGCTGTTTTTACCCAAAGTGTGTATAGACCAGCAGGAATTTGTTGGAAAGCCGATACGGTTAAATTGCCATTGCTGCTGATCGTATGCTTTTGCCAAAGCACACGGCCATTTATATCCATGAGTAGTAGGGTAGCCCCCGCGGTGAGGCCCTCCAGATAAAGCAAGTCGTCGGAAGGATTGGGGTAGATTTTTAATGCGGAATTTGCAAGCGTATTAGTATTTACAGGGCCTGAGGAACAACTCAAGAAGCCGCCCTCTAATTCGTGNNTCTTCCGAAAAGTGATCTCGGCAATCCTTGCGGGAATAGGACATGAGATTGCCGGTGTCTGGACTGTAGAAGTCGCCCAAAGCATCTATCTCAACCCCCGTATATTCGCAGTTTTCGTTGACAATAGATGAATTAAGGCGGGGGTCGGCCGGGGTGTCACACAGCAAATCGCCAGCAAAGGCACAGTTGCTCCCGTCAGCCAGTTCTGCTCCGTTGGAGGAAGAATGGGTGTGTAGCAAAGAAAAGGAATGCCCCAATTCATGGGTAAGCGTACTGCCATTTGTAGTACAACCATTTTCCATTAGTACGCGGTTCTTAATATCGAAATTGTAAGCATAGCCACAGATCGATTCTCCTGCAGAGTTTTCCAGGTTAAGGACAAAGTAAATATTGATAACATTAGGTACATCGTGAATATCACAGAGGACTTCATCGGCACCTTTGGTAAAAGTCAGGTAGTTGTTGTTATTGATGAAGTTAACCGGCCCGCAGTGGACAAATTCGAGGTCGATGGCCGCAAAAACCTCGTTGACGGTAGCCAATTCTTCGAAAACGTCAGCAGAATCAATGGCCAATGCACCGTTATTCGCACCTATGATGTGAAACTGTACGGGCACCTCTGTAATAACGAACCCATTTCTCGTTGGCGAAAAATCTGGATTTGTGTCTCGGAAAGAAAACGTTGTGTGCTGGTCTTCTTCTGTCGTACCACAGGAGAAATTACTTTGCGCATTGATTCCGGGAGAAAGAAATAATACCACGCAAATCAAGAGAAGTCTTTGATAGTTCTTCATCATATCCATTAATCTTATCTGAATGAAAAAGGAATAAAGAGCGTTGTTCCAAGTATTGGCTTAATACGAAGTGCTAATCTTACTAGTAGTAATACTCAGTGAATTTAATAAAAAAAATGGACTAAGAGTGTGTTGTAAGATTTCATTTGGTGGGAAACGATCAATCGAAATATTCAACCGAAAATAGATGGAGGATTTACCCGGTGTTACCGAATTACCTGCATCGCATTTTTCTAAACCACAGTAGACACCTAGAGGATGTCTACTGTGGTAAATCCCCCTTAAGTGCCTTTGATGGTTCAAAAAAAATAAGCCCTTATTAGCACCAATTACCCGTACCTTCGCCGCTCACCCAATGAGACCTCATGGCTGCCCCTTCACATGCTAAGAATGTTTTCCTCCTTCAATTGGCCATCTTGTTTATTGCTACTTCGGGCCCGTTGGGGCGGGTGATTGCGATGCCAGCTACCGTCGTCATCTTTTGGCGAGCAGCCTTGGCCAGTGTCGTTTTTATGGTGTTTTTGAAGTTGCAACGACAACAGTTATGGATTGAAAACAAAAAAGACCGCTACCTCATTCTGGGTGGAGGCGTATTAATTGCCCTTCATTGGGTTACCTATTTTATTTCGCTGCAACTATCTAGTGTAGCTATCGGAATGCTCTCTTTGTTCACGTATCCGGTGATTACGGCTGTGTTGGAACCCCTTTTGTTAAAAACGCGCTTTCAGGCCACTCATCTGCTGTTGGGTGGCCTTACACTTTTGGGTATCTACTTTCTGGTGCCGGAGTTTGATCTGGCCAACGGGGAAGTGCAGGCCATTGCTTGGGGAGTGTTTTCGGCCACCCTTTATGCTTTGCGCAATATTCTGATGAAACGCCAGGTCAGCCGCTATAGCGGAACCATCATTATGTATCACCACATGCTGGCAGTGAGTGTGGTTTTGCTGCCCTTCTTATTTTGGGAAGGCACTGGTGATATCCAAACGGCCTGGCCATATATTGCTTTGTTGGCGGTGCTTACTACGGCTTTGGGGCACACTTTGCTACTGCGTAGCTTTCGGCATTTCTCTATAACTACGGCCAGTATAATGAGTTGTGTTCAACCCGTTTATGGCATTATCCTGGGAATAGTCTTTTTAAAGGAATACCCTGGCTGGTCGACCTATTTGGGCGGGGCTATTATTCTTTTGGCGGTACTGATTGAGAGTTTGAGGGTGCGCAAACAAGTGGATTAAGGTCATTTGGTGTGTTAGGGGCCATGCCGGTAGGGGCGNNTGCTGCGCATTGCATACCGCTGCCATCCTTCGTCCTGCTCTCCCGAAAGATCGGGATCCGCCGGGCTTCAGGCGCTGCCTTGCGCCCCGTATCTAAAGTCGGAAGTGGGAAGTATTTCCTGCACCCCGCACCAAAAGATCTAAGCGTTGGAAAAGTGTAGGCTGGACTGAAGTCCTACGGTTTGGACACATTTATGTGTTTTGACCTCGGTAGAGGTCGTCTATTGGTAGAACCATGTTTATTAGGAGTTAAAACGACCTCGGATGTGGTCGAATATCAATTCCTATTGGGTCACCGGGGAGAAAAAATCAAAAAGGAAGACTGTATTTACGCTTGTGCGACCTCATCCGAGGTCGTTTCCTTGTTTATTCATTCTTTTCTACCAATATTCCACCTCTCCGAGGTGTTTTTTCTTGATCCCACTCCTGATTTTGGCGAGATGTGTCCCAACCGTAGTATTGAAGTCCAAGCCACGTCTTAAGCATTCAACCCCAAACGATTTCATCTAGTGCCGACTTTTTAAAGAAAACTTTGAGCAAAAAAAGAACCCGCTGAGCTTAAAGTATTTGCTCAGCGGGCCAAATTATCATCTAGTATAAAAATATTCGTTCTCTGAACGGGGAGTTCATTATTGTCTTAATGCAATATTGTTGCAATATAGTAAAAAGACGCAGTAAGTGCAATATTGTTGCAATAAATGTAAAATTAGTCAGTAGGGGGTAGAAGAGGAAGGTAATGAGTTAACACGTTAAAACTGCTGTAATAAATAATCTTGGGGAACAAGTTGCTACTGCTACTGGAATGTATATTTAACCGACGGTCTACGCACCTCATCGCATCCCGCACCAAAAAGGTGTAAAGGTTGGATAAGTGTAAGTGTGTAAAAGTTAGATTACTCATCCCGCACAAAACGCACTCCGCACCTAAAGTGGGAAGTATTTCCCGCACCCCATCGCACTCCGCACCAAAAAAAGCGCACCCCGCACCAAAAACTACTGCTTTATTACTTTGCCTTGTCGCAGTTTGATTTCTTTATCCCAAAGCTCGTAATAGTAAATTCCCACAGGCCAAGCACCTGCAAGAACGGTATTCCAACCGTGCTGGATTCGCTGCTGGTGGATAGGTCTTCCTAAACCATCAAAAACAATAAGCTGCGCGTTTTTAGGATAGTAATCATTCATCACCACCGAAAACTGATCTCGAAATGGGTTGGGAAAAACCTGTAACGCAACATCCAAACCAAGCTGCGCTGTAGTATTTACGACACCTAGAAAAAGAGTGTCGCAAGCGGTATGGCTACCATTTTCATTACTTACCGTCAGGCAAACTTCATAAACGCCATCTTCTAAATAGGTATGCACCGGTGAGGTATCCTGACTCATTTGGCCATCACCAAACGTCCACTGCCAAGTGTCGGGCTCATAAGCACTCAAGTCTTGAAAATAGAAATCCAGGTAATTTGTACTGTCCTGATCCGCTCGGAAATTTGCCAGCGGCATGTTGTCAATACCGAGCGTATCACAAGGGCTACCGTCAATTGGCCCGAGGCGGTAATTGGGGTTGTTAGGTATTGAAAAAGCATTAAGCGTAGGTAACCGTACGCTGTGTTGCTCTACCATGCAAGCATCACCGCCTTTGTCCGGGTATTTGATCCTATGCATAACGGGTACCCCATTTGGACAGATCACATAAATCTTACCATCTGGTGCAAGCTGTGCAGCAAAAAAAGTAGTAGGGAACCAGTCTACATTCAAATCATAAACGGCAACGGTGTCTCTTGTTGATTCAATATCCTCCGCCCAAAGATCAAATTGGTAGATGTACCAACCTGATGAATGATACAAATAGCGGGAATTGGGAGATATGGCCACGCCTCCGGCACCTCCGTCATGCGAAAAGTGCATTTTAATTGGGTTGCTTAGTAGGCCTGAGCAGCGGTCAAAATCGTAGATGTCTAGGTATAATCCTACATCAGCACTGATCGTGTTAAATATCACGTACTTACTGCCGTCAGGAGAGAAAACGGCTTGGCCTGCTCCTTGCATTACTGGTTCGCCTATTGTTTGTTCGCCAATTACCTGGGGCCCATTTGGAGCTATTAAAGTTCGGTGAAAAACGTTTTCATCTAATTTGTTCTTGACATACCACCAATCCCTACCGTTAGCGTGACGGACTAAGCTTGATTTGCCAAGCTCTACCGTATCCTGTAAGAAAACGACCCTTTTTTCATACACTTCGCCTTCTCCATCATTGGTATTCATATTAACCCGTGAGTAGAGTAGAGTGGTAGTTTTAAAACGATGATCCTCATGAAAAGGGAAATATTCTCCTTTCTCTTGTATAAGAAGATATTGGTTGGCAGAATCTGGCCAAGGTACACTTACGCCCCCTTGTGGCAAGGCATATCCCCCGTCTTCACCTGTTGCACCTGGAAAGCCGCTCATTCCATCACCATTCTGCATAAGTTGATGAAGATGATTATTTAAACCAACACCATTACAATAGTACTGTAAGTCTCCATCTGAATTCGACATGGAGACATTGAAAAAATCCATATCAAAAGAGATGTATTTTCTACTAAAAGTATCAACCTTGCCAAAATCTGAGAACTGCAAGACCGATAAGCCAAAATCAGGGTTGCCTACATTTGAACCATAACCAGTAATCCAGTGATAATCATGTTTTTGGGCACTCAAAGCTGGCCCCAAAAACAGCAGTATAGACGTAAGTAAACGGATAGACTTCATTCTGAGAGCGATTTATGGCCTTTTCATAAAGATAGCATAACCGTACCAATATATGCGACCTCATCCGAGGTCGAAATAGATTGAAATAGATTGAAACTACCAATATTTCACCTCTCCGAGGTGTTTGAGCTGGCAGAGGTAGCGTTATTTTACTCATTAAAGAATCAAGAAAGCCAATGCTTTCTCCCTCCAATAAGCAGATTCCATCCTGTTTTACCCCGGATCTGTTGTTTCTCCTGTTCTACCTTGGTTATACCTACGCACCCCATCGCACTCCGCACCAAAAAGGTGTCAAGTTTGGAAAAGTGTAATGGTGTAAATGTTGGTTGCTTCTAGCAGCCCTCATCACACCCCGTCGCACTTAGCACTCCGCACCAAAAAAAACGCACCCCGCACCCAAAAAACGCACCTCGCACCTTCCTGTTTTGCATCGGTTATACCTACGCACCCCATCGCACTCCGCACCAAAAAGGTGTCAAGTTTGGAAAAGTGTAATGGTGTAAACGTTGGTTGTTTCTAGCAGCCCTCATCACACCCCATCGCACTCCGCACCCCGCACCCAAAAAAAGCGCACCCCGCACCAAAACCCCATTTTATCCTTCTACCAAGTACCTCGTACCCAGTACCTTTTACCAAAAACTACTCCTTCACAATTTTCGTCACCCGTTGATCAGGCCCGTTTTTACTCCTCAGGAAGTAGATTCCCGCAGGATACGAACCTAACTCAATAGCCACGAAATTTCTCCCGGAAGTCAACGATACGCTATTTTGGGCGACAACTTGTCCTTGTGTGTTGACGAGCTGCCATTGTAAAACCGTCGACTGGTCGGTATAATATTCGGTGGTTACTTGCTCCTTGGCGGGGTTGGGAAATACCCGCGTCAGTTGAAAATTGATACCTTCTCGTTCCAGCAGGATAATGTCCGAGTACTGGAAACTGCCATCCAAATCAACGGTCTTGATGCGGTAGTAAGCCTTGGGTAGAGGGTAGACATCAGACCATTCGTACTTCACTTCTTGCTGACTATCGCCAGCGGCCGGCGTGTTGCCAATTTGCTCCCAAGTCGTTTCGCCGGGTAGCAGTCGCTCTATTTCGTGGAGCTTTGTGTTTTCTTCTAAGCTACTTGCCCAGCTTAGTAGATTGGTCTTATGCATTGGCGTTCCACGGAAGTATTTCATCTCAATGGGTAGGATCGCCGCATTGGAGCGCGGGAAGAAGCCTGAAAAACCACTTACTTTATACTCTAGCAAATGGGTGCTGCCCGAGAAGTCTTCCATCGCATAGTTGGCTGCCAATATTTGGGGTGTCCCATTGTTGTAGTCGCCACAAGTGCTACCACTAACTTTGAGTAGTTCAATCTCATCGAGGTCGTTTGGCCCACCAGCAGTAATGAGGTCTTGAAGTTCCTGCTCCGTCAAATAAAGCCGAACGGTAGCTGCATTATTGTTCTCAACATCAATAAACCAATCGCGATCAAGGATAGGGTAGTTGTCACCATCTTTACGAATGGCACCTGTATTGATATTGTATTCCAAAGAAATATCACCGAGGTTATTAAACTCGTCATTGATGGAGGCAATACGGTTTCCACTGCCATCAACAATATGAATCCATTCGCCATTGCCATCAGAGCTTGCAGTGTATACGTTTCCACAATCACCGCTATTGATCGGAGCGGAGTCACAGCTAATGCCAGGATCAGAAATGGTGAAGCTGAAATTGCCTGTGGTTCCGCTCCAGCCGTCAATTTGCAGGAAATAAGTTTTTCCTGGAATGAGACAGCTTTGATTTTCAATGAGGGGGCTGTATCCGCCAGCACTTCCTGAGTCATCATTGGCAGCCACCATCATTCTGGTACTACTATTCAATAATTCTTGGCAACTATTTGCTTCCCATAGCGCCATTTGCATATCTATAGCAGTATTAAAGTCAATGTTGATACTTCCTGAAGCTGGTGCAGTAAATTGGAACCAAACGGTATTGTGTAAGGTGTTTTCACACCATCCATTTTGCACGCCACAACCTGCTGCATTTGGCCGGGGTTCATTGTTCTGGGTGGTAGCGCCATAATTGGAACACGTGACTGCTGCGCCGTCAATATTTGCTGTGATATCTAGCGCATCACAAACATCATCATTGTCACAGGTACTTGGGGCGTTGTATAGATTATTGGCAGTGAAGGCACAACTTGGCTCTTCTGAAAAGCTAGCACTTACCGTTACAGATTCACCATCAGCAGGCAAGCCAGTTATGGTTACGGTCTGCGGGCTGCCGGTTATCGCTTCATTTACAGTTATCCCCGCTGCTGATACATCAAGGGTTCCACTGGCAGGTGGGAAAGAATAGCTGATCGTAAAAGCCTGGTCATAAGTACCACCTGCAATATTAGAGGGACTACCATCGGTAGCTATATCAGCTACAGAACAGTCCGTACTACAGAAGTCGTAGCTAAAATTGATCAAATCACCAGACGAACTGATATCGAATATATTGATATTGGATACTCCACCGCTGTAATTGTTGGAGTTTGGACTGGTACTACAATTGAATTCAGTATTGTTACTCGACCCAGGGTACAGGTCACCGTTGTCGCCGCTATTTACGTTCAGGTTCAGGTCTCGATCACCATCTGCTTGTTCTAGGTCAACCCATGGACGGCTTTCGTCACTATTGGAATTTCTACTTTCGTCGATGTGGTAAATGGCTAATCCTTCACCCGGTATATGGGCATCCCAGCCAATTTTTTGCCGATTTTCCAAAAGGAAGTACTCATCAGCATCTGGGGTGTCAAATTGATAGGCTTCGTCGTCATTATCGCTGTAGTCCATGTTACTGATATCTCCGTTGCCACTTAGGACGGTAGGGGAAATCCAACCAAGTTCTTTCTTGCACCAAGCCGAAAACTGAGCGGGTGTTTTTCCACTATTGTTCCAAGTGCCTCCAGCCATACAACACCAGTGCCCCAGTCCACGCGAAGAATTGTCCGTGTCATAAAGGTCAGGCAAGCCTAACGCGTGGCCAAATTCATGAACAAATACGCCAATATTAGTGATACTATTTGCACCGTGTTTTTCCGGCTGGATGATGTAATCGTTGATTAATTTCCCATCATACGTTACACTCAGACTGGCCGCTGCAAGTACCCAACGGTGCGACCAAATGTCGTCTACATTACCTGATGCTTCCGCTCCCCTGCCAGAGTGGATCACTTCGACTACATCAACTCGGCCATCACCATCGCCATCATATTGAGAGAAATCTATGCCAGCAGCCTCTGCCGCGTCTACGGCTTCCCGAATTAAGGGTACTGCATTATGGAAATTCCGATTGGCTAAACTCTCAATACCGTAGGTCGCTTTGTTGTTGAGTGCCGTATACCAGCCTTCTACATCGGTGTTTACGGTCAATAGCCCGTAAGAAATGTCAAGATAGTAGTCACGGAAACTCCCGGAGTTACCATTTACATTATAGCCTACTTGGTTGGCCATATTGTCAAAATCGCCTTGTGGGTAAGTAAAGGCTTGGTCGGGGAAATCAATTAAAAGCAGCAGTGCCTTTTGGACTCCGGCAGGTGGGAAAACAGCACTGGTACCTGGTTCGTCGTCATCATAATTCCTCAGCTGATCAGTTGCGGTAAGCTCTGCCAGCCGAATCCCTTCGTAGCGTAAGTGGGGGCGAATAACTTGCAAAAGGGTGATTTCGGTACTAGAACGGTTGTCGAGTGCGGAAACGGGTACCCCTGTAAGGTATAAGTCTCCTTTTTTGCCACGAGTAGCGTACCGATAAAAGTTATCGCTACGATCTTGTAGTACACTATAGCCATCAAGGGTTTCTAGGTAGGCAGCTGGGCCTTCCGTGAAGAGGTAAGCCATGAAGCTGCTGCCATCAGGCTGAACCAATTCTATAGGCTCAGGGTAGGGGGCTACGCCACAATAAGTGTTGCCACTATGTGATAAATGGACAGCCACTTGATCCGCGTTGGAGGAAGGTGGCTGTTCTTCTCCAGTAGAGATTTGTTGGCAAGAGATACTAAAAAATACCAAAAAAAGCCCGCAAAGAGCAGAAGTTAGATGATGTAAATGCATTTTTCCATGTGTTAAGGGGGTGGCCCGAAAAAGAATCGATGACCAATAAATCCTTAACAAATAAAACATTACCCCATGGGTTCTTTTTAAAGAAAATGGAACCTTTGTGACAGCATAAATTTGTCTAAGTATAAGTAGACATAAATCATTTGCTTGGTTATGAGCGGGTGTTATTCAGCGTAAGGTGTATAAAAAAATGGGCATTCCCATCCAAAGGATAGAAATGCCCAAAGTTTTTCAAATACCTAGTACCAACTACGTAGTACCTAGTACCTCACAATCTACCCTTCGTCCCAAGAGATTTCGCTTACGCGGCGAGAAATTTGGGTGAAGACGACTCCACCTTCGCGATTGTCAACTTCATCTAGACGACCAAGGCGACGAGCGTCTACCCAGCGGTGGCCTTCGAGCCAAAGTGAATAGCGGCGTTGGAAAACGATTTCATCAATCAATGATTCCGTATCGGTAGCACCGGTATAGTTGCCTACACCCCAAGTGTTACGAATGGTATTGATCGCAGAAACGGCATCACCACCCTGGCGCGCTTGTGCTTCGGCGTAGATGAGGATCAGTTCTTCGTTACGCATCATAGGTACACTGCTGGTATTAGAAGCCCAACGTGCATCCTGGTACTGTCCAATGATTGGCTGTCCGGTACCTGCATCAACCAAGCCCTGATCAGAGATTGGGTTGTTTACGCGCTCAGCAAACTTGTTTGCCACGCGTAGGTCACCTGGTAGCGCATCTTCCAACATGCTGGGATGTACACACAGAACGGTAGAACTAGGGGCATCAATGTTGTAGAATAAAGGATTGTTCACATCAGGTGATTCCCCGTAAGGGTGTGAAGGTCCTACATTCATCGCTTCGGCAGTAGCGGCAGAAAGGTTCATGAAAGAACCCTGGAGTGCAGTTAGGGCACCAGGGTAATCTTCTTGATACAGTGCAACTCTTGCGGCAATAGCACGGTTGATTTGCTTCATGCCATCAGGAGAGTCAAAACCGGCAAATCCACTACTCAAAGTGAAATTGAAAGTTCCTCCTGCTTTATCCAGATCGGTAAAGCCTTCGTCGAGGATGTCACGAATAGCAGCTAAGGCATCATCGTAGCTAAGGGTTGGTCCAGGGTTGAGTGGTTCTTCCACATCCACCCGAATACCGTTTTCGTATTGTTGCATCAATGGCCATAAAAGCTGGTAACCTTTAATGGTTTTTGCAAAACCAGTATAGCCAAAGACATCTTCATTTGATAACTGGCTACTGTTGTTAGCAGCCTCAATTATGACGTTAGCCTGTTTTACGGCAAGGTAAGGATTGACATAAGTACCCGCAGAAGCAAAAAAGTCAGGATAAGTATCATCAACTTCCAGGCCTAACCAGTCAGCAATAAAACGAGGGTCAGAACCGAAGAAAGCATAAGCCTCGCGGCCTAAAACACCAAATAGTTCACCTGCGTTCTCTACGTAACCTCTGTGGCGAGCTTCCAAGCCTGTGACTAGCCCTTGCATAGCTACTGGGCTAGCATCGGAAGTTACACCACCCAGAGAAGGGTTGTTTGGGTCGACGACAGTATCGATCTCACAAGCAGTAAATGCCAGTAAGCCAATCATACTCAGACCTATGATAAATTTATGCATGGTATATCGCATAGTTAATTTTTTAAAGTTTTTTTAGAAATCAGCGTTCAAGTGGAAGAAGAAGCGCCGAGAAGAAGGATAAGGAGTTACCTCAATGTTACCGGTAACGGCCTGAGAACCAAAGTTACTTACCTCTGGGTCATAACTACCATAGTTAGTCCATAGTAGCATGTTGTTGGCAGAGACACCTAGTTTCAGACGCTTGAATACCCCTACTTCCTGAGGGAAAGTATAGTACAATCCTGCTTCACGTAACTTGAAGTAGCTGGTCTCTTCGATGAATGCACCGGCACCATCAGCTCCTGCACGAGCAGTAAAACGCTCATTACCGTTTAAAATTTCATCTCCGTCATCATCTCCATCCCAATCAGGTGAAGTACCACCATCATCCCACAAGAAAGCAGAAAGATTGATCGCTGCACCTCCGCTCTGATACTGGGTAACAAAGCTGAAGTCCAAATTCTTCATAATGGTGATATTGTTAGACCAAGCCATGGTGAAGTCTGGCTGACGATCGCCGTGAATGGTGAAACCACCAGCAGGCAGGTCTGTACCAGAAGGCGTACCGATAATCGTAGTAGGGGAGTATCCTTCTGCGAGCAGGTATTGACCTAATGAAGCACCGAAGCCACCTTGCAGGTATGGAGGGATATCTAACTTAGTGATCTCAGACTGGTTCGACCAGTACAGTAAACGAGTGTACCAGTTGAAGTTTTCTCTTCTCACAACATTGACACCCAAGCCAAGCTCAATACCTGTGTTACGTAATTCCGCAGCATTGGTAGCAAGAACCGAAATACCAGAAGATTCTACTGGTTGTTGATCCAAGATAAGGCCAAATACGTCCTTCACGTAGTAGGTAGCTTCCAAGGTGATTCTGTTGTTCAGTACACCCAGGTCTACTCCAAATTCAAGTTCCTGTGCGGTCTCAGGCTCTAGGTCCGGATCTACAGCACGGGTACCTACTTGTGTACCGATCTGACCACCAAGTAGCTGAGGGGTCAGCGATTCGAAGGTCGTACTGAAACGTGGTAAACCACCTGTTTGACCAAAGGCGGCACGTACTTTGAATTGACTGAAGAGGTTGTCGCCCCAGAAATCAAATTCGTGCAGATTGAATGCACCAGATAACTTAGGGAAAGCGTAGTATTTCTCCTGATCACGGTTGAGTGTAGAACGGTCGAAACGTACACCAGCAGAAACGATAATTTTGTCTTCCCAGTTCAGGTCTTCCTGAACAACAAAGCCCAAATCAGTAATGCTACGTTGCTCTTGTGATAATACACTTTGAACGTTCGCCCATTGCAGGTTGTTCTGGCCAGCAATTAAGCCACGGCCACGGTTGAGCACAAAGTCGCCACGCTCGTCCAGGCGTACGGCTCCGACACTGGTGTTGGAGTTGATCTTGCCTAAGTTCGTGTTGTAGGTCAAGAAAGCCTGGATGTTATAGTTCAGATCATCCTGACGGCCGCGCATCACATCACCAGGCGTTGCAGAAGCACGTTGGTGCTGCAAATCTTCCGGGAAGTAAACAAGCGAGTTGCCACTCAGGTAATCAATACCACCATTGATCTTAAACTTCAAGAAGGAGTTAGCCGACTGATAGAGGTCAATATCAATACTGGCAGCAGATACAAAACGATCTACTTGCTGATTGTTGACACCACGGTCTCTGATCGCAATAGGGTTATCATTGAAGTAAGGGTTATCTGGGTAATTGCCATTTTCATCTGGTTCCAGATCAGCGTAAGTAGGCAGGTATGCCAAAGCATAACCGATACTACCACCCGAATTGTTCTGGTTACCGGTGAAACCACGGTCGTTATCACTCTTCATGTAAGAAGAGTTAACACTCACTTTGATGCGGTCACTGATACGGTGGTCAACGTTAGCACGGAGTGAGTAGCGATCAAAGCCAGTACCTTTAATGATACCATCTTCTGACAATACACTACCAGAAACAAAAAACTGCGTCTTCTGGCTTCCTCCACTAACACTTACTTGTGTGTTAAGTAAAAGAGGTGTTTCACCGTAGAAGTACTCTTCCCAGTCTGTTGATTCCCGGCCTTCGGCCTTGGCAGCATTAAATGCAGCAAGTTCTGTTGCTTGTCTTGCAGGGTCGCCGTAGTAGTTGTTAATCTTGGCTTCATCCCAAACATCGAAGCCCTGGAAATTTTGTCCGCGAGCAACACCAATATCTTGGCTGAATGATACACGGGTTTCTCCAGCTTTACCTTTCTTGGTGGTAATAAGGATAACACCTGCGTTGGCACGTGTACCATAGATGGCAGCTGCCGAAGGACCTTTCAGAATCTCGATACGCTCAATGTCATCAGGGTTCAAATCCGCAATACGGTTAGCACCATCATCCTGGGTAGCTGAGCTTGCACCACCAGTAGCACCATTCAACTGGCTACGACCAGTACGAATAGTAGAGTTGTTGACATAAACACCATCAATGATGTAAAGTGGCTGACTAGAGCCAGCACCCAGCGTAGAGATACCTCTGAGCTGAACGTTGACACCACCACCAGGTGCACCACCATTGGCAGTGATATTAACACCGGTAAGCTTGCCATATAAGGCATTGTCAACGGTCTGTGGTGTGGTATTGCCGGTCAATTCTCCTGAAGAGATAGTTGCTACAGCGTTACCTGAGTTCGAGCGTTTAACGCCAGAAGCAAGGCCTGTTACTACCACCTCGTCGAGGCGAGCAATATCATCTTCTAATACAACAGCTAGCTGTCCAGTACTTGAGCTAACAGCTACTTCCTGGGATTTAAAGCCGGTATAAGAGAAGATAGCTACGTTCTCAGAACTTCCGGGGACGTTTAGTTCAAAATTACCGTCAAAATCGGAGATGGTACCGGTAGTAGTGCCTTTGACGAGAATGGATACCCCGATCAAGGGCTCACCAGCGGCGTCTTTTACACTACCCTTCACCATGTACTGCGCCATAGCAGGAGCTGCTAACAACAGCATGGCAACCAGCATCATACTGGCACGGGTAAAACAAATTTTCATACAAATTGGTTTTGATTAGTAAATGCGTTTTTCCTATTTTTTGTGATCGTTTGGTTATCTCGGGGTTTGAGATTTGTAGAGAGAGCGAATATTTGTTCGTAAGGTAAAGCTATAACGAAAATACCATATCGTACGCGGCTTTGTACGTGAAATTTTATTTTTTTAGTTTGGTTTTGTTTTTTATTAATGAATAAGGGCCTGAATATTAGTAAGTTGTTGTGCTTTATACTTAATAAACAAAAGGTAGTTTTTTATTTTAAGTGCATTACTGAATAAGCTGAGGATTGGGCAGTGGTCCATCTTGTGCAGATTTCTCGCAAAATCAGGTGTCTTGCGCTAGGGGTAGTAGCCAGCCCCGCACCGCGGGGAGCCCGACTGTGAGGAAGGGCCAAGCGAATAGCGCGTGGCGAATGACCCGGCCCCGACGAGCAGGAGGGGAAGCGCCCTGTTCCATCTCTTCTGTATTGTCAAGAATGGCTTCGCTTCGGGATCAGTATTATCCGCCCTACGGTTGGGACACATCTAAAAAAAACACATCTAAGATGTGGAATATTGACAAAAATGTCAATTTCTAACGTCATCGCTCATGTTAGTTTCCGAACTATCCCGACCAGGAATCAAGATTAGCCCATTTTACGCTGGTCAGAAGACCAGAAAGATAGGGTATCGTAGTCTGGAGACTACGACAAGCCCACATAATTGAGATGTGTCCCAACCGTAGGGATGCCCAGACTACTGGTTAACTAAGGAGGTAGTCTATGTCTCCTCGCTCCAGCGAAAGCTTTCCACTAGCTCCGAGGATGTCCTCTGCCAGTTGGAGTTTGCGATTTTGGAGCTGTAGGATTTTCTCTTCGATGCTGTCGCGTGTGATAAATTTCAGGGCAATGACATTCTTCTTTTGGCCGATGCGGTGCGCCCGTGCTATTGCTTGCTGCTCGGTCGTGGGATTCCACCAAGGGTCGAGGATGAATACGTAGTCGGCGGCTGTCAGGTTTAGGCCGGTGCCTCCGGTTTTGATGGAAATGAGGAAGGATTGTACATCGGGGTTTTCCTGGAAACGGGCAATTTCGCTTTTCCGTTTATTGGCCGTAAGGCTGCCACTGAGCCAGGCATAAGGACTTTCGCGTTGTTCTAATTCCTGTCGAAATAGTTCCAAGTGCTTGACGAAAGAGCTGAACATGAGCACTTTGTGGCCGCTGCGCTGGATGGTTTCCCATTGTTCCAGGATGTCTTGGTATTTGCCGCTGCCTTTGGTGTAGGTGTCATCCACCAGCTTTGGATGATTAACGAGCTGCCGGAGTTTGGTGAGGGTCTGCACAACCAGTATCCGGTATTTAGCGTTGGAGGCATCGAAATTTTCAAGGAGGTAATTGCGGGCGGCTGATTTTTCACGCTCGTAGATTTTCCTTTGCTCTTTGGTCATTTCGGTATAAAATACCTGGGTAGTGAGTGGCGGTAAATCTTTGGCTACTTCTTCCTTTGTTCGCCGCAGCAGATAGGGCTGGACGAGTTTGCGAAGCCTGTCTTTTTGCTCTTCATCCCGTTGTCGTTCAATAGGGAGGATGAATTCCTTGCGGAAGAAATTGTAGCTACCTAATAGGCCTTCGTTGATGAACTGCATTTGCGACCACAGGTCACTCAACGAGTTTTCGATGGGCGTACCACTAAGGGAGAGTTTGTGGCGCGCTTGCAGACTATTGAGGGCTTTGAAGACCTTGCTTTCGCGGTTTTTGATCTGTTGACTTTCGTCTAAAATGATGTATTCAAACTCCAATTGTTCTAACAATTCTACATCGCGCAAGGCGGTTTGGTAGGTGGTCAGAATGGTGTCGAAGCGCTTGAGTAAGCGAATGTCCTTGTGGCGTTTTGGTCCGAAATGCTGGTAGACAGACAAGGACGGCACGAATTTTTTGATTTCACTTTCCCAGTTGTACAAAAGGGAAGAAGGCAGTACAATTAGGGCGTTTAGGGGTTGTAGGAAGTCTTCGTCATCAGGTGGCGCAAATAAACCGAGTTGCTGACCGGCAGCGTTCTGTGGTTTTGATTGCTTTTCAGCGGCATTTTGGGCTGCGCGTTGCTCTTTGGCATAGAGCAGCATAGCGATGGTTTGTAGGGTTTTACCCAGACCCATGTCGTCTGCCAAGCAACCACCTAGTTCATTTTTGTGTAATTGTGCCAACCATTTTACGCCCTCCAATTGATAAGGCCGTAACTGTGCTTTCAGCAGCGGAGATGGCGTGTAATTGACCGTTTCTACCTGTAAATCGGTAGTGTCAGGAACATCGAGGGTCTCTAGTAAGGTATACTGGCTTTTGGTCAATCGCAGGTTATCGCCTTCTGTTTTACCAAAATCTACGACCTGCTTGTAGCGGTTGAGCCACTCTTCCGGGATCAGGAAATAGGTTCCGTCCGGGAGTGGAAAAAAGCGATTGTTATTGCGAATATATTTGGTCAAGGCTAGAAATGGGAAGCGATGTTCTCCTACAACTACTTCGCCTTTGAGGTCAAACCAGTCGGATTCCGTTTGTACTTCCAGGTCGATTTTTGGGAGGGCCAGCTGGATAGATTTTTCGTCTAATTCCGGGGTTTCGATGGTGAAACCGGCAGCAAGTAGGGTTTCCCTTTGTTGGGCCAACCACTCGAGGATACCATAGGCATTGTCTTCGGGGCCAGCGACTTCAAAATGGCTTTGGTGCTCCTTACGAACGAGGGTGAACTCTTCGAGGCGCTCCATAAAAGCTGCTTCGGCGGCAGGGTTTCTTCTTATTTGCGAAATCCTGATTTCTTCCCCCGACATATCCATCGAAGTACGACTTTTGCGGGCTTCCTGCCAACCGAAGAAGGCGTCTTGGTAGACCATTTCTACCGCTAGTATCCACCGTTCCTCGAATAAATGTTTGACGGTTTTTAGGCGGCAAGCCAAGAGTTCATTATGCTGTACAACGGCGAAGCCTTCGGCCTCAACCTCGACTTTGTTGACAATTTTCATGATGAAATTGCGAAAGTAGGCATTGACGGAAGCCGCTGGAATCTGGACTTCTGCTTTTTGCCGGAAAGGCTTTACCAGAAAACCGTTGATGTGATTGAGACGATATAATTTGTAGTCGGCACAAATCCATCCGGTAGGTTGGTTAGTGAGTGCTACGACCTCTTTTTCCCGGATGGGCCATTCTTTTTCTCCTGTAAAAAGGCGTAATTGGTAGAGCACCGCATCGTCGGTCTTCTTGAAGTAGAGCTGCGGTTCGAGTGGCTCTTTGACGAGCTCTACGATAAAATCTTTGACCAATACCCGCCGTTCTACCTGCCAGCTAAGCGGGAGGTCATGCCTGAAGATCAGTTGAAGAATCTGGTCTAACCGACGGTGAACATAATTCTGGATAGCTTTAAAAAGCTCTCGATCTTCCAGCATTTGTACCAGAGGAGGGGGCTTTCTGCGACCTTTGTGGAAATGTTTGAGGATAACATCAGGTTGCAGTTCATCAATCAGGCGAAAGATGACTTCGCGGGTAGGGTTGAGTTCCAGTTCAAATGCACCGATAGTAGCCGTGGTAGCTTTTTGCTTAATGTGTGCGAGGAAACCATCCTGATCACGCGTAACCACGAATGCCTCTGGCAGGAAAAGCTCCTTGGCATATTCGTTGAGGTTATAGACGACATCAACAACTTCCTTTGGTACTACGGTAGGTTTGAACATAAAGATTGGAACAAGGTAAAGACTATACAAAAGACTGCAAGAATACTAAAAATGCTTCTTTGTGCCAGCGCAGGAAAAAAGAAATTTGAGCAGGCTGGAAATAAAATTACTTTCCTCCTACAATGGGGAAGGGATGTACTATATTTGTTAGTTTTGGCATTCAATCCTGTATATGTTATTGCATTGGTCAGATCATTTACTGTTTATCATTGTGGGGATCATCATTCCGTTACGAACGGTTTTGGGTACGCAACCTCAGTTAGCCAATATGCGCTTCAATACCCGCATGAAAATTCAGTTGTATTGGGGCAACAACCTCTGGCTGTGGCTGTTGTGCGGCGCAGTAGCAGGCGTGTGGTGGTTCAATGATCGCTCCTGGGAGTTGATAGGTCTGAAAAGCGAACTGCAATGGCCAACGGGTTGGCCTTTAATCGTTTTTGCTGTTTTTGCGTTGTTGTACGTTTGGGATACCATCAGCGAGGTCAATAGTCAGCAACATCGGGAGATGACGGCAGAAAACCTTCAATCAGAATTGGGCTTTCTGCCCACTACGGGCTACGAATATTTCCATTTTATCTTTTTGGCGCTTACCGCGGGGATTTGTGAAGAATTCATTTTCCGAGGTTATTTTATTCGCTATTTCCAATGCTTGCTAGGGTCGGAAGAGACCTATACGTTGGCCATCCTGCTACCAGCATTGATCTTCGGTGTAGTTCACTTTTATCAAGGCTGGCGGGCGGTTGTTAAAATCACCGCGATGGCCATTATGTTTGGCTATGTTTTTGTGCATACGGGCAGCCTGTGGGTGCTGATGATGGTACACGCAGTTATTGACCTATTAGGTGGGTTGATTGCCTGGCAGTTGTTGCGGCGGCGGTAGAGGTTCCGCTGTGCAATATCGCTATTCTTTAAAATGGCGTTTTGAGTTGGAAATTCTTGGAAGAATGCGGAGTTATGGGATAGTATGATTAATATTTATTGGACTGGCTGAATGTCTTTTGGCTCAGGAAGATTATAAGACCTATTACAAACTGGCATGAAAAAACACCCCCCGATTCCATAAGAATCGAGGGATGGATAAATTACCTTGTTTAAAGGTGGCTAACACACATTTTCATACAAATTGTAAAGCTTAGTGTTGAATTACTACTTGATCGATAAAGGTTTTACCGTCGGCAGAAAGTGAAACCGTATAGATGCCATTCGGAATGTTTTTGGTTTCTATAAAGATGCTTTGGGCCAATTCGGTTGTTAGAATTGTTTTGCCGCTAGCATCGGTCAAGGTGAGCACAAAAGTTGTTTCCAATTGATCGGGGCATACAACGTTGAACCCTTGATCAGCAGGGTTAGGGTACATCTGGATGTTGTTATCGCTAAAGTTTTCAATGGTAGCGTTGGAAATTACCTGGAAGACTTCGTCATCAAAAACGAGCGTATCATTATGAGAATGGTCCAGGATGGCGAAACCAATTTTATAATTTCCATCTTCCAATTGGTCGTACTCTAGTTGAAGGTCTTCGTTACCGTTCTCGATAGTGATGACAGCACCTGGCTTTTCGTAGAAGAACTCTTCATCCGTTACCTCGTTGAAGATCTCATAGAGTAACTGAATCTCGTCGCCAGCCTGAAGTTTGATACGTTCTTTGGGTACTACTCTTGAAGCTCCTTCTCCATTGTGTTCGTGCATAATACCCTCCAGCGTGATGTTGTATTCTTCATCAAAACGGAAGTTGATCATGATGTTCTTCTCGTCTGGCGTTTCATTGTTCAGAATAGCCGGGATGTGGATGCGGTGGAACTTCGTAATCTCACCATTCTCGTCTTCTAGTTCGTAGTCGTGGATGTCAGAAATATAGGCAGGATGGCCATTAAGACCCAGCCATTGCTCATCCCAAAAGTAATAGTATTCATCTGTGTTTTCGTCCACGTTTGCGATAGAATCCGGGAAGGTACTACCGAGTAAGATGTACTCACCGGGGTTGCCTGTAAACTCTTCGTCCAGAACGATTTGTACATGCTCAATATCACTATCGTGCTCAATCGTAAGAATGATAGTAGTCACTACTCCTCCTGTGGTAGGCCCTCCTAGAAAAGAAGATGGAGATTCACTCATCATGAAACCTCCTGGCGCACTATCATCTGAAGTAATGAAAGGAATGTAGTCGTCAAGTATGAAATTCTTTAATGGAGTAGCGATATTCAGGGGAGTGTATACATCATTGATGACGTATTCTAACTCTCCTTCGCTGCTCAGCACGTTGTGAGGGAAATAGACCGTCATCCCACTTGCTTTAGGCCGCCCGGAGTCATTGATACTATGAATCACGGTACTATCGAGGGCTGTCATTACTTCGGTAGCTTCTGCGTCAAGGCTGGAGTCAAAGTTTTTAATGTGCTTCAATAAATCGCCTAAGTCAACAACGTCGCTTGATGTTGCAGGAACCTGAGCTGATTTGCCGTACTCCTCTGTGGCTGATACTGATCTTTGGAGCGCGTCTTCCTTGTCCTCTGTTCCGATTTTATCCAGTAGAAGTTGAAGTTTGGTTTCTAAGTTCGAAATTTGCCCAAGGTCCGTAAGGCTGAGTGTTACGCCAGTGCTCCAGGTTTCTTCATCAATGGCGTGTTGTTGGTAGCTGTCGACGATGATGGTGCCGATTTCATCACCATACAGTGCTTCGCCACTTTCCATGGCTTCGATGATAGGCTTATAGTTCCAGCCGTGTCCAGGCTCTGTTTCTTCTGAACCGACGTAGAAATAGGCGTAATCCTTAAGCATACTCTGTACTTCGAGGGAAGCCATCAAGCAGGCGTCAAACCCGATCACATCAAACTTGTTGCCTTCGGTGATAAAGGTACTCTGACCAATGGATTGTTGGATTTGATTGATAGAAAGATGATCCTCTGTACCATCCACCCAGCCGTAGCCTCTCAGCTCTCCGCCGTGATTCCAGAAATCGAGCATGTAACTCTGAGCAGGGTAATTGGCAATACCCCAGTTGATAAATTCAACGACATTGTCGGGGTTAGCCATGTCTTCGCTGGTCGGCTGAAAATCAAGTTCCGTTTGTTGACCATCGGCAATCAGGAAGCTTCTTGGTGTTTCCCAGCCGGGTTTGTTAGCACCGCCTGTGAGAAGTACCACGTTAACGTAATCGGTATAAGTCGCTCCGGCAATCATCTCTGCAATATCAGTCGAAGCTGCATCGCTTCCTGATTCAAGATCAGAACCGACGATATAAACCAATAAGGTCCAATCCTTTTCTTCCTGAGCTGTTGCTGTAGGCAAAGCCGCCAGCATTAAAAATCCAATGAGTAAATAGATAAGTTTCATAATGGTTAATTGTTTTGAAAAAAAGATAGGCGTAGGATTAGAGCTGGTTTGGGATTTGCTAAGCCTGAAAACCAATACTTTAGAAACCTGTCGTCGCTCAAAATAACGTACTTGACTCGCCAAGCGCGCAGTTTTGAGTTCTAAGTCGTTGATTTTTAGATTAAAACGACCACAAGTAAGCTCTAATAGCCTTGTTGCCGTCCAAATCTAGATATAGAATTTGGCAGCCAAGGAAAAGAAAGTGGGGACAGATGGGGGGACAATCAAGAAGCTGTTGATTAACAGTTTCTTAAATCCGATGGATTTTAGGTATATCTTAAGTCGATATGTGTTTTACAGGGATTGCCAAGGTGGCATTACATGAATGTGATCAGAAATGAATGTCAGGCCCCTGCGCTGTGGGGGGCAATGTTTGTGGTTTTTTTGATGTTGATTATCCGTCGATCAGGTCTATTTACTCACCTTGCAATATTCTTCCGTGCGACTAATGTTGTGAATAACAAGATTGCTGTTTTTTTGAATAACAAATTCACTGAGCCCTACATTGGTTTTGTTTTTCCGGTTCCAATCGTAGGTGTAGCCGAGTTCTGTCCAAGGGTAATTCTTGTTCCAGTCTGGATTGTAATAAGAGGCTAAGCGTAAATCATTGATCCATTTTTTATGGTCTTCACTAACATCGGCAGGGAAGGCTAAGTCACAGGAACCATCTGTTATTTCCGGATCGGGGCAGGGACGGAAGAGGTCTTTGGGTTGCACCCAAAATTCAACAAAATACTGCTTTTTAGTATCAGGAGGTAGACCTAATAATTGCTTCAGCCGTAAATCCAATCCTTCTCTGCGCCCAAAAGCAGGCGTTTGGCATAGCTGTTGAAGTTGAGGTGCGAGCGTTACCCAGATAGGGTAGTTTCCTGTATTGTAGTAGCCCGTAGAGGGGTTGGGGACGTAATAAGTGGTGTCGTTTTGCCAAGTAGAAACCAGGATGTATTTAATTCCATTGATGGTTTTCTGGACAAGGGCATCGTTGGTGGGGATAACTTGCGTCAGCGTTTGAGAAATCTCCCAAGGTTGAGGTTTTGCGGCATCACCAACGACGTCGGAATAAATCTTT
Source organism: Lewinella sp. (assembly GCF_050633125.1). NCBI lineage: Bacteria > Pseudomonadati > Bacteroidota > Saprospiria > Saprospirales > Lewinellaceae > Lewinella > Lewinella sp. The sequence continues at coordinate 10,246 of NZ_JBOEFX010000070.1, read as the reverse complement.
TGAACTTTTACTTCATCGTAATCCTTGGTCAAAAGGCGGGGCGAACAACTGACAGTAGCCACTACAGCCAGAACAAAGAGCAGTCGGGTAAGAGTTTGCATAATGTGTTTTAGGTTTTAACTGGAATGCTTGAATTTAATAAAAATTAGCTGTTTTCTTTCCAATAATCCAATAACTTCTTTGCCACATTGAGATTGGTAACATTCGCAATCTCTGAAGCGCGGGCTTCTTGTACTTTTTTCAATGACCCAAAATGAATGAGGAGTTTTTCGGCTGTCTTTTCACCAATGCCGGGGATGTTTGTTAGTCCGCTCTTGGTGAAATTTTGGGATCGCTTGTCTCTGTGAAAAGTGATCGCAAAGCGGTGGGCCTCATTACGGGCGTGCTGAATGACCTTAAGGCTCTCCGATTTTTTATTGATTAATAGAGGGACCGAATCATTGGGGAAGAAGATCTCTTCGAGCTTTTTGGCAATGCCGACTACCGTAATTTTGCCTTCCAGGCCTAGTTTGGTAATACTTTTCATGGCAGAACTTAATTGGCCTTTACCACCGTCTACGATGATCAATTGGGGGAGGGGCTGCTCTTCGTCGAGTAAGCGCTTATAACGACGATAGACAACTTCCTCCATACTCGCAAAGTCATCAGGTCCTACAACGGTTTTGATGTTGAATTTGCGGTAGTCTTTCTTGCTGGGTTTACCATTTTTGAATACCACACAAGCGGCCACGGGGTTAGTTCCCTGAATGTTAGAGTTGTCAAAACATTCGAGGTGAAAAGGCACCTGATCCATTTGCAGGTCTTCCTGCATGGTTTTTAGGATTCTCTCTGTTGGGGTTTGTTTGGTAGCGTAGGTGGCTGCTTGCTTGCGTTTTTGCAATAGGTAGTAATGGACATTTTTTTCGCTGAGCTCCAGTAGTTTTTTCTTGTCGCCAATTTTGGGAACAACTACGGTAGCCTCCGTATCGGGAATTTCAATCTCAGCGCTGAGGATGATTTCCGGAGCGATACTATTGAAGCGTTCCCGGAGGCGAGGGATCACAAATTGGAGCAAATCTTCCTCTTCGTCATCCAAATTGGGGATCAATTCCTGGGTGTGGGTATGGATGATTGCGCCATTTACTACTTTTAGGTAGTTGACATAGGCTTCTTTTTCGTCAATAGCCAGGCTGAAAATATCAACATCACGAATAGTGGTGCTGACCACCGTGCTTTTTGCCTGATAGTCTTCAAAAGCAGTGAGGCGTTCTTTGAGCCTTTGGGCAAACTCAAATTCGAGGTTTTCGGCATGTTGCTGCATTTTGTCCGTAAAATGCTGTTTTACCGGTCCGAAATTACCTTTGAGGATGTTCTTGATCTGATCAATCTTCTCGTTGTAGTCTTCTTCGGATTCCAGCCCTTCACAGGCCCCCATACAATTTTTGATATGGTATTCCAGGCACACTTTTACTTTACCTGCTTCAATGTTTTTTTCACTGAGGTTGAAGGTGCAAGTGCGTAGCGGAAACAACTGCTTGATGAGGTCAAAGATGATTTTGATCTTTCCTTTGCTGGTGTAAGGGCCAAAGTAAGTGCTACCGTCACGGATAACTGTTCTGGTAAAAAACACCCTGGGGAAACGCTCCTTTTTGATGCAGATGTAGCTGTAAGTCTTGCCATCTTTGAGCATCACATTGTAGCGCGGCTGGTACTGTTTGATCAATGCGCTTTCCAGGAGCAGCGCGTCTGTTTCTGTTTCAACAACGGTAAATTCCAGCCGAGAAGCGTTTTTTACCATGATCCGGGTACGATGTATCCGGTCCTTACGGTCTCCGAAATAATCCGCGGTACGGCTCCGCAAGCTTTTGGCCTTCCCTACATAAAGGATGTTGTTCTCACTGTCAATAAAGCGGTAAACTCCCGGTTGTTTGGGGATGGTGTCGGCAATGGCTTGGTAGTCTTCAGTGATCATTAATCAGGTAGGCAATAGTTAGGAACAGCACAAAAACAAGTTGAGTCTTCGTTTTTTAAAAAAGGTGGCAAAGCGGTTCATTTTAAGTGTGTCAACTATTTGAAAAACTTCAAAGACCACGAAGTAGACGCGAAGCGAACGCTCAACTTGTTTTTTGCGCAATATTACGTTAATAATAAAACAAATGATTGGGAAAAAGTTGAGACAGACAGGAAAATTAGTTTACAAAGGTATCAGCCTCCTGACTTATGGCTGCTATTGGTGGCAAAAGTATTATAAAAAGAAAGACCTTAACTTTTCATTGAAGTTTTCAAGATACTAATGATGCGATTACTATTCCTGCTTTTCTTTTTTGGGCTATTTGTAGGGGGCTTATGGGCGCAATCCTCCGAAATTTTTGGAGAGATAAAAGAAGCTGAAACGGGTGAAAACATTCTTTTCGGTAGTGTTGACCTCTATCAAGATGGGCTGCTGAAGTCAGGTACTGAAACTGATTTTGATGGAAACTATGTATTTAGTAATGTAACTGCTGGTGTATATGTTTTGCAAGCTAGTTATTTAGGGTTTCAAACGACGAAGGTCGTTGACATCACCGTCTCGCCAGGAAAGAGAATCAAGGTTAACATCGTTTTAGAAAAGGAGACCGATAGCGGGCAAGCGCCCTTTGTTGTCGTATATGAGCCTTCAGAAGTGACAAATATTTCTGACAACGGAGAACTGACATCGGAACAAATCAGAGCTTTACCAACGCGGCAAATTAAGGGTTGGGGGAATTCAAGTAGTAGGGAGCTTGAGAATAAGGCGCAAAAAGAGGAGACTTTACCAGAAGAAGGCGTTTCTATGGAGCCAGCAATACAATTGTGATATCAATACTCTAAGACTGAAAGAGGAGTAGGTTGAATAATCTAGTAAACCATCTAATAATTCCTACCATTCCACCTTCACCCCATTCTTATAAAGCAGGAAGCGATCTTCGGGTTCATTGAAAGCAAGTGCTTGGTTGATACCAAAATCAACAGCACCTTCGATATCCATGCCCTGAGCAATGCCAAAGTAGAAGCCCGATGCGAAAGCGGTAGCGGCTTTGTCGCCAACACTCCAGCTAGTCCCTACTACATAGGGAACAATTTGGGAGATAGCTTCGGCTTGCTGACTAGAATGACAGGCGTTAAAAACAACGGCTTTGATAGGTATATTCTGCCGCTTCACCATGCTCTTGAAAGTACGCTTGAGGAAGGTTGTATTTACGAAATGAGCGTGGCGTTTGTCTTCATCCAGCAAGAAAATACCGGATTCTTCTTCTTGTTTAGCTGCTGATTTTGCAGTGGTATCCTTTCTTCCTGCCCGACTTTCCTGGATCATGCTCTGCACCTCAGGGGCTTTACGGTCACCGTGGCCGGAAAAGTGAACGATATCTGGCTTTTCCAAAAAAAGGTATTCTGCAAATTCGGAAGGCGTAACGGCCTGTCTGAATTTTAAGGGGAATTTTTCGGGCTCTAATGCTTCTTGTAGGCGTGCAGAAACACGGCTATGCTCGGTAGTGAGCTGCAACTTAGCGGTATCAGAGGGGTTAGAAGCCAGGAACAAAATCTTGGTGATGCCATCATCAACTGCTGCATCAGGCACAGGGTTAGCCGGGGGAGGAGCAGGTATTGCTACTGGCTCAGCAGAACCACCTGTGGTGGTAGCTTGATCACTCAGGCCAGATAAAAGGCCGAGTAAACTGTGGGTAAGCTGTGCTTCTTCTTTACGGAAATCATCATCATCGATGATACCGATCATTTTATTTTTTTTGTTGGTATTATACCTGCTTTGGAAGATGGTAATGGTTGTGCTATTATCTGTATCGTTGGCTACTGCTGGTAATTCAGCGGTAGCATTGATGGCACGGCCTAGTTTAGCGTTTCGGAGTAAATCCTTTATTTGCGGTATCGTCATTTTATTATTATCTATGGGCTGGAAAACAATGATACCAAGTTTTATCTTTTTTTCAGGTATCTCAACTTGACTTTCTACACTTTTATAATAAATGGTTTGATTGGAAATGAAAGAAAATCACATCTACAAACTTCGTGGCATTGTCCAGCATTACCAGTGGGGTGGAACGGATTTTTTACCCAGATTGTTACATGAAACCAACGAAGATAATGAACCTTGGGCCGAATACTGGATGGGCGTTCACCCCAAAGGAACCGCTAAAGTATTAACAGAAAAAGGCACAAAGGATTTGTCGCTTCTGCTCCAAGAGCATCCCGAATTTTTAGGAGAAGAAGTAAGAAAGACTTTTGGTGAACTGCCTTTTCTTTTTAAAGTTCTTGACGTAAAGGAGATGCTCTCTATCCAGTTGCATCCTACGCGCGAGGTAGCCGTTGAACGTTTTGAAAAGGAAGAAGCGGCAGGCATACCGCTCTTGGCGGCGCATCGAAATTATAAGGACAAAAACCATAAACCAGAGGTTATGGTTGCTTTGACCGATTTTTGGCTTCTCCATGGCTTTCGGCACAGGGATGCTAGTGAAAAATCATTACATACCCTACCGGGTTGGGACAAACTGGTTCCAGAAGTAGCGGCTAAAGGAGTACCTGGTTTATACGAAAAAGTGATGGCGGCTACAGAGGAAGAGGTTTTCTCTTTATTGGAACCATTGTACCATCACCTAAATGAAAAGCAGGAAGAACTTACGCCTAGTCATGCTGACTATTGGGCCTGGCAAGCTTTTTTGCAATACAGTAATGAAGGACATCACGATCGAGGTATCTTCTCTATCTATTGGTTCAATTTGGTGTATCTGGCCGAGGGGGAAGGTATCTTCCAAGACGCCGGGATTCCTCATGCTTATTTACGGGGCGTGAACGTCGAATTAATGGCAAATAGTGACAATGTGCTACGTGGAGGCCTCACGCCAAAGCATATTGATGTACCTGAACTACTCGACAATATTAACTTCGAAGCAGTTGTACCTCAAATATTACTTGGTGAGGAGGATCATCAAAAGGGACTTGGCTATCCGGTGCCGGTGCCAGATTTTACATTGAAGCAGTGCCGTTTGGCAAAAGGAGAAATTGCTACTGGAATGGAAAATGGCCCGCGAATTTTATTGGTAATCAGCGGAAAAGCAAGCTTAAATGGGCAGTTTTTTCAACAGGGAGAGGTGGCTTTTATCCCCGCAGGAGTAAGACTTGATTGTATGAATTCGGAAGAGAGGGATGTACATTTTTTCGTTGCTGGTGTATATTGAAGTATGAATAGATGATTGAATGTTAATTGGTTTTATATCTTTTTTATTATTACCTTTATTTAGCACCCTTTTGTAATACCAGGCATGACAATTGATTATCAGCAACGTTATAAGCTAGAACTAGCTCATAAAACCCTGAATTGGGGTAAGTACATTGCATTTATAGCAATTGTGTTTATCGTCTTGTTTTATTTTGGGGATATATATGATCTCCAATTAAAAAATACATTGCCCTGGCGACTCTTAGGACTTGCTGGCCCAGTGCTCTACTTGTGCTCTCGCATACTTGTTCCTCTTCAAGATAAGGTGGTGTTTTTCTACAGCTTGATGATGTTGCTAATCATTGCGATGATGTCCATAATGGCTGCCCAGATTTTTATTGATCCTGATGCAACTGATAGGCAGTTGTTTGCAATAACAACAGGATACACGACCGTCTGGGTATTGATTGCTGTAATTGCTTTTGGTGGCCGTAGGCCAATCAGTTTTGTGGGGGGAGGAATATTGATTTTGACCTTGCTGGTTAGTTATTCATTAGGAAATATAACCACCGGAATTGGGTATATTTTATCCATGCTTATGGCTGGTATTATTGCGATCATCTTGATGATGCTTCAAGCCAGGTATGACCGTGAGCGTGCGTTTAGTGTTTATGCCTTAGAGGATAGCAGGGATACTATTAAAAAACAGGCAGAGGACTTGCAGCTTGCCAACGATAACATGATGACATTCACAAGGGCGATGTCTCATGATTTGCAAAGCCCACTCAGAAGTGTTCGCTCTTTTCTGGATTTATACGAACAGCGTAGTAAAAAGAGACTTCCTGAAGACACTCAGGAGTATCTCGATCTTGCTCGGCATTATTTAGAAAGAGGGCAAGCCGTGGTTAGTGACCTTTTGACCTATTCAAAAATAGGTAAAGACCCCATCGTAAAAAGCTCCGTAGATTTAGCTGGTTTGAGTGAAGAAATCGTAACAGAAGTTACGGCGGCGCTTGATGATAAAGAGAAGTTTACTTTTGATTACCAATTGGAAGATCCTGTTCTCGCTGCTGATGAAAAACTATTGTGGCATGTTTTACAAAACTTAATCAGTAATGCGATTAAGTTTTCTCAAAAAACAGATTCACCGGTGATCATTATCCGATCAAACCGGGTAGGCACTGAAACCATCCTTGAAATTAAAGACAATGGTGTAGGCTTTGATCAAGATTTCAGCACCGAATTAGGCAAGCCTTTTACCCGACTGCATGGCAGTGAATTCAGTGGAACAGGCATTGGTCTATCTATTGTTCGCCAAGTCATGGAGTTGCACTCTGGCCGGTTTTGGGCGACCAGTAAACCAGGGGAAGGGGCGAGTTTTTTCTGTGCTTTTCCAAATGAATAAAGGCTGTAATTCGCTTTCTTCTTAGCCAACCGGAATATTATGAAGTCCTATTTACTATTAGCGCTAATTCTATTTGCGGGTATTCTCAGTAATGCCCAAAACTGGGCTCCTGCACATTGGCAAACTACAACCGGACAGTTAGATAGTGGGGAAGTTAAGGTTCCAAAAATAATGCTGACCAAAGCCTGGCAGATCAGGTATCGTTCACAAACGGGTATTCCCCTGGAAGGAGAGAATATAGATTGGCTGGTGACCAATGGAGATACGCTATTTTATCGTGATCACCATGATATTGGAACCAGCACGTTGTACCAGCAAGTGGTAGGAGGGGAAGTTGACCTTTATCATGGGGTCGCTCGTAAGGGCGCATTTGATTGGCAACTACATTCGTCTCTTGGGTATAAGCAAGTCGACCTTTTTGATGTTCCTGCTCAAATGAGGGCTATGGTAGGGGATGAATGTCCAAATTTTGAACTAAAGTCTAAGGATAAACCAACTACTTACAATTTACTATTAGCCACAGAGGAAATTAATCATTGTTTAGAACCAGATGCTCTTCGATATTCCTTTTTGGGAAAGCCTTTTAAGTGGCGACTTAATTTTGGTTTGATAACTCCCATTAACCTGATTAATCAATCTGATAACCTGGGGGCTTATTGGGGCATTCGTGTTGCGACTGAACGCAATTTTCGCCGCTTGTTTAATGGCTTCCATCTTACGGCAGGTTTGCAGCCTTATTACTATCGGCAAACCTCTAACTTGACTTTGGGGCCATTGAATGGAACTTACGCGCAGGAATGGGAGATGAGTGCTCTTCAAACCAATATAGGTGGCAAACTAGAACCCTTTCCCACCTTTCGCGTTTCCCCTTTTGCAGAACTAGGTTTCGGTATGGTTATTCCTTTCTCACACCAACGATATGCTATTTTGAAAGAAGGGGAACCTCAAAGCCCGGGATACCCCATTGTAAGTAGTGTTAAAGGCGGAATGAAGACCAGCTACGGCATCTATTGGGCCTACGGAATAAAGGCCAAGTACAATGAAAAGTGGGCTGTTTTGCTACAGATCTCCAGAGACGGAATGTTTGTAGATGTTGATTACGGCGACTTGTCGGGAGGTAGCCGGAGTTTGTTTTTTAATCAGGATAATGCCCTGCTCATTGGGGAATGGCAACGCTGGGAGTTACTTTTGCAACGACAATTTTAGGCTCAACTTATTTTGTGTAATACAACGATCTTATGGCACTGACTTCCTTATGGACAGGATCTGAAAACTATTTATGCGATGCGGAACTGGCCCAGGCTTTTCACATGGCCAGAGTGCTGGGGATGCCATTGCTCATTGAAGGCGAACCCGGAACAGGCAAAACAGAGCTTCCATTGCAATACGCAAAAGAACAGGGCTTGGAGCTGTTTGTTTTTCCTGTAGGCTCCAAGAGTACGGTCGAGCAGTTTGTCGCCAACTTTGACCATGTACGCTATTTACGTGACTCTCAGGTAGAAGTGCTCAATGCGCAACGCGAAGAGAAAGGATTGGAACCCCTCAGCAGCAGTGGCCGAATGACCGAAAACCTCGATGATTACGTACAGCTAGGGCCGGGGGCTAAAGCTTACCTTAAACCCCACTCGGTTTTGCTGATTGACGAAATAGACAAAGCGCCCCGTGAATTTCCCAATGATTTGCTTTATGCCCTGAGCCACCGCGCATTCATCCTCCCAGAGTCCGGCCGTACCATCGAGGTGTCAGAAACGGATATGCCAGCTGTGGTGATCACAAGTAACCGAGAGCAGGAGCTACCCACGGCGTTCAAAGGGCGCTGTATCTACCACTACATCCGCTTTCCAGAACCCGCTACCATGCGCCAAATTATCGCCAAACACTTCACTAAACTGGAACCTCAACTATTGGACAGGTGCCTCGACTTGTTTTATCAACTCCGCGAAATGGGCCTGGAACGAGCCCCCTCCACCCGAGAACTCCTCAACTGGATCAAATACCTCCAAGCATTCTCTCCCGAAGAAGCACAGTCGCGAATACAAGAACGTAGCGGCATGGGAGTCCTCGTAAAAACCCAAAAGGATATGGAAAAGGTCTTACGCCTCTACGGGAAATAATTTTCAAGTCGAAGGTCGGAAGTGGGAATTCGGAAGTATTTGAATGACATAAATTTGAGTACCAACCAAATATTTCCCACTTCGGACCTCCCACTTCCGACTTGAAACGATCCAACCATCTAACCATCCAACCGATCCTATGTTCTCTACCCTCCCACATACCTTCCGCGAGCACGGCCTACAGGCAGATGTACGTACGCTCTTGCTGCTCCGCAAAAGCCTGGAGCGAGGATTGGTGCGCACATTAGGAGATTTATACCTGGTGCTAAAAGGTTTGGTGACCAATGACCCCAAGGATTACGGCCCTTTCTCCGAAGCTTTTTACGCCTATTTTCTGACCATCGACTTCCAGCCGGGAGAAAAACTAGAGCAAGCCATCCAGCGCTCCCGCGTATATCAAGAATGGCTGGAACGCGAAGACCTCCTGGACGAAGAGACTGACGAAGATCTAGTAGACCGCTTTCTGAACGAGATCCATATGAGTAGCTATGATATTCAGCAGATGCTGGATGGCGAAGCTATTTTCAGAGAAAATAACCCCGATTTGGCTGATACCGATGACCTTCCTGATGAAGAAGGTATGGCCGATACCGACGACAGCCCCATCCAGCAAGGAGCCGATTATAGCAATATGTCCTTGGAAGAATTGCTGGAACGAATGCGGCAGATCGCCGAGCAGCAGAAAACCCAGCATCGAGGAGGTAGCCATTGGATAGGGCAGGGGGGCATGTCGCCCTACGGGCACGGAGGCGCAGCTGCCGGAGGTATTCGCCTAGGAGGCCCCGGAGGCGGAAAAATGGCCCGCAAAGTCATCGGCGACCGCCAATATTACCCCGTCGATCGCAAAATGCCCCTCCAGGATGACAATATCGATGTTGCTCTCTCCTTTTTGAAGGGCATCGAAGAAGAATCAGCCCAAAGCATCCTCGATATACCCGAGACCGTCCGCGAAGGTGTGCGCCAAGGAGGGCTATTCCTACCCGTACAAAAAGACAAAAAAGAACAAAAACTCCAAGCCATCCTCATGGTCGACAACGGTGGCCGCTCCATGACCCCCTACGTGCGGATGATCCTTAAGCTGTTTTCCAAAATGAAACGTCGTTTTGCCCACGACCTCAAAACCTACTACTTCCACAACACCATCTACGGTGGCGCTTATACCGACCCCGCCCGCCGCAACTTCGAACCCATCGACAAGATTTTGGCCAATGCCAAAGACTATCAGGTTTTCGTTATCGGTGATGCCGACATGGCCCCTTACGAACTCTCTCAGTCCAGCATCGCCCAGTGGCAGTCCATCCACGCCCGTTTCCCTCGCGCCGTCTGGCTCAACCCCCTCCGCGAGCGTTATTGGGAGTACGCCTTCACCGTCAGCATTATCAAAAGCTTCTTCCCCATGTATCCCCTCACTGTAGGGGGCTTGGAAAAGGCCGTCCTTTACCTCAATCAGACAAAAGTTTAGCAAGCGGCATTATGGCTTTTTTGGGGCCGTGCCGGTATTCGCGTTGCTGTGCAAACGCTCCTACGGCACCAGGCTATTCGGTCGCTATCGCTTCC